>JBMLQZ010000512.1:0-1759 GCA_049241285.1 Chitinophagaceae bacterium
ACATGATATAAAGTACCTTGATCTAAAAACAACCATGTAAACCAATCTGACTGTTCTTTTTTATATTCATATTGAAATCGAATTTCTCCAAAATAATCACCAGCTAATGGTACTGAACCATCGTATAAATAAGATACATCTGAAGAATCAAAAATTAATTGTCCTTTAGGTTGAAGCATTTTTTTTGCTTTAGCTAAAAAAGCAATAAAACCTTGAATATTGCTTACTAATCCTATACCATTCATGAGCAATAACAACGTATCGTAACCATTTTCTTCGTAAGTAAAAAAATCTGCTTCAACTACTTTTTCTACGCCTCTTAATTGCATGATTGAACAAGCCAATGGAGAAATTTCTAATGCTGTTACATCTTCATGATAGCTTTGTAGTGTTAAAGCATGGCTACCAACACATGCACCAATATCGAGTATTTTTCCTTTGCAATATTTTAATGCAGCCAATTCAATGGTAGACATTTTTGTTTCGTTTCTAAAGTAAATGTCTACAGGCATTTCTTCTTTTGGTCCATAATCATTATTAATCCATAATTTCTGAGGTTGACGCTGATGAAAATAATCTGATACCGCTTTTCCTAAAACATCTTTCATTGCTATCTCAAATAATAATTATGGAATATGTATGATACATCTTACTAAATAGTATTAATACTATTGAGCATCGGCCAAATACTGTTCTGGCGATTTTGCAAACTCAGATTTACATTCAATAGCACAAAAACCATACACCTTATTTTTATAATGAATAGTATCTGTAATACCTGCTTTTGTAGGCATCCCACAAATTGGGTCTTTGGTATTTGCAATCCACTTTGGGTCAATGGTAACCATTGTTTCAGTTGCACTTGAATCTATTTTAGAAGTATTTTGTTCACTAGCAGATTCATTCTTTTGATCGCAACTAATTAAGCAAATAAATAAAAAGTAGCATATTTTTTTCATGGAAGTAGATTGATGGGCGAAAATATTGAATCTAACTTTGAATTAAGCGAATACTTATGTTATTTATTGCTAAAAAATATGGTAGAAGATTTTTTAACAAAAAAAGATGAATAGAATGAAATTGTGAGAAAGTTTAGGGCAAAAAAAATGTTCATCTCGTTCGGGGTAATGCAGAAAGATGAACATTAATGTTTAACAGCTAGTAATTTACTAGTTTAAACCACCTGAAAGTAAAAAAACAGAACCAGCAATAACAGCTGTAAATACTACGGCAATAGCAATGTAGTAAAATGTTTCTTCACCTGTTCTTTGGGGATGTGTGTGTTCCATGGCAACAAAATTTAAAAAGTGAAAAATGTTAACTTAATTTTTCGCAGATAATGGGTTGAACACGAGACAATATTTATTATTACAATAAACTTATCCTTAGCAATCTGATATGAAGTTAAAAGAGATTTATCAACTTTTCATTTTTTTTTGATAAAATTTTCGAAAAAATTCTACAACTAATTCATAAAAACCTAAAGTTGCATTTTACCTTAAAAAATCCATTGTAGTTGCGGCTATTTGAGTAATATCTTGAAGATTCATGCATTTAAAATGCCCCTTAGGACAAGTTTTTGTACCAAAATTAGAACAGGGTTGACATCTTAAATTTGGTACCAAGATATTAACGTATTTATTTGATTGAATTCGAGTTCCAAAATAGGGTTCTACATCTAATTTTGGAGAAGTTCCACCCCAAATGGCAATTACTGGTTTATTAAATGCACAAGCAATGTATAATAACCCTGTATCAT
>JBMLQZ010000513.1:0-1578 GCA_049241285.1 Chitinophagaceae bacterium
CTGTACCGAATAATCTTGTAGCCGCTACATTGCTGGCTGATGGTTTTTTTATGATTGCCATAGGCAAAGATATATTGATGAACGAAAATGCAAAATGAAATTTTTGTGCATTGAAAATTTAACAGCAAAAACGCTACATAGCGAACAAAGCGTACAAGAGTGCGACGCAACATAAGTTGCACAGAATTACCATTGATGGTTACATACAATATTTTTATTCGAATTGAAGCGTTGCTTCTTGCTCTGTTTTTCTTTGTGTAAGTTTTTGAAGAATTTTTTTGTTTTGCTGCTTGGCTTCGTTGCTTTTTTTAATTGTCCATAAAACATCTCTTGCATAAGCTGCTGATGTTGCAATATTAATAATTGGAGCAGGATAATTTTTACCAATAATACAATTGGCTAATTGCTGATCCATAAGGCTCATTGTATGGGGTTGATGAGTAAATGCCTCTGGAACAAGTTGTAATTGTGGTAGCCATTGTTTTACGAAAATGCCTTTTGCATCATGATCTAAGCCTTGCTTTACAGGATTATACATTCTAATGGTATTGGTGCCTGTGGTGCCTGCTTGCATTTGTATTTGCGGATAATGAATACCTGGTTCGTAATCTAAAAACCATTTGGCTAAATAGGGTGCAATGGCTTGCCAAGGCAACCATAAATGTTGTGTGGCAAAGCTTACTAACATGCTACGCATTCTGAAATTGATGTAGCCAGTTTGATGTAAACAAAGTATTGAAGCATCTACAATGGGAATGCCAGTTTTTGCTTGAATAAATGCTTGTAGCTTTACTTCATCTACCGTATTTCTGATACTATTAAATGCTGTATTAACATTATGAAACTCTTGTGAATATTGACTTTCGAACTTTTGAATAAAATGACAATGCCATAATAATCGACTAATGAAAAAATGCGTATTGCGTTTATTGCTTGTTTGCTGTTTTGCAGCTTGATATACTTGACGAATACTTACATTACCATACGTAAAATAGGGTGATAATCTACTACATGCTTTTCTACTTTCTAAAGGTTTACTAATACCTTTTATATAACTATGTATTCTTGCATTAAGAAATGATTGTAAGTATTGCTGTGCATACAAAAAACCTCCTGGTTGATAGTTAGGGTTGGGTTTTGTAATTGTTGTAGGTAAAGCCTTTGGAGAAATTTGTTGAATAAGTGTTGGTGAAAGATTTTCTGTAATAATATTTTGAATGTTCGCTTGAATAATTGGCTGTTCCATTGTATCAAACCATTTTTGATTCCAATGATTTCTGCTTTTTAGACCTCTGATAATACCATTTGTTGGAAATTCTTTCCAAACAATTTGATGTTGATTGCAAAACTTTTTTACACTTTTATCTCTTTCAAAAGAAAGGGCATTGCCAATTTCTTGATGACTAAAAATCTTTTCGATATCATACTGTTGTTGTAGTAAATGAAACACATCCAACGCTTCTGCATGAGCAATATATAATTGATGTTTCAATGGCTGTAATGCTTGCTGTAGTTGAACGATACTTTGATAAATGAAACGATAATGTCTTTCATCTGCATCGGCAGCATTCATTAACG
>JBMLQZ010000514.1:0-3475 GCA_049241285.1 Chitinophagaceae bacterium
ATATCAATCGGTTTATCCTAAACATACTTTTCTATTGTTGAATGAAATAATTTTTATGGAGAATCAATTAAATCTGTAGGTTAATGTAGGAGCAAAAGAGAAAGCTTCAATCTCATTTACCGAAGCCAAGTAATACAGTTTAGTTTGTAATCCTACATCAAATTTGGTATCCAATTTAACCCTATAATTCAAAGCAAAATAAAATCCCCCTTCTACTGAATTAGCGTTTTTAAAGTTAGATTCATCAATGGCAATATAGTTATCCCAATTTTCAATTGCTATTGTTTGTTTTAAATCATACAATAGTACCAACCCAAGTTCAGCTCTTAAACTTCCCTTTTTATGTACGTTTCTACCAACACCCAACTCGTAGAAATTATTGATATGCCTTAATTTAAAATCTCTTATGTATATGTTAGTTGCATTAATTATACCCTCATAATTTTTTTTGCCTGTGTTAATACTCCTGTTGTAACCAACATTTACATACGTTTTTTTACCAAAATAGTATTGAAGAGAAATGCCAGCAATTGTGCCTAAAAAATCTTTTTTATAAAAATATTGTTTATCGACAGGTCCGCTAACCTCATCATAAGAACGCACAAAAAAATTACCATTTAATCCATAATTGATATTTACAAAAACATTGTTTTTGAATTGACTATTTGTTTTATTTAAAAGACAAAATAAAAAATAGATAACAAAGAATAATTTGACTTTATTCATATACATATAAATTAAAGGCTGATCAAAATTAGACCAGCCGTTTGGATTAATAAAGTGTTCTATCATTTAGAGTATAACTTACCTGCCCATTTTTATCTCTAACGGGCCATCCATTTCGCATTTCTCCTTCTAAATTTATTCTGTTTAATCCAAAAAAAACATCTCTGTTTAAATTAATTTGCCTAATCAAAGCATCATCAGAGTTAAAAACTATTGAAAACCCAATTGATCTACTTGCCTGAGTGGTAATTGGAGGAATTGGAATTGTTACAGAAGTGGTAAGGGTTCCATTAAATGTTGTTGTATTTCTATTATCCTCCTCATAAATTCCTAAATTTTGTTGATGATTATCCAATTCCCAATCACCATCCCATTCTTGAGCAACATTAACCCAATTCTTTTTTCTAGCAGCTCTCCTACTTACATGTTGTTCACTAAGAAAATATGTATTCGCTAAAGTAACTTGACCATTTACTACTTGTAAAAATCCGTCCGCTCTGGTAAATCTAATTTCAGCACCACCACCGTTTCCGCTAAAACTTATTAACGCATCAAATTGTGTTCCGTTTATTCGAATGTCACCTACATAAACTTGCTTAACTTCTCTTGGAATATTAGGAACATTAATTGGTTCATCAGGTGGAAAAGCCTCTAATGGTGTTTCTACTGTTAAATCATACATTTCAACTCCATTAACCCCAATTATATGAGTTGGATTTTCAAAAGCGAAATCATCATTAACTAAAACTTGTTGGTAGTATTGAAACGCCCCATTTAAATAGACTGCTTGACTGCCCCAACCTTCATCAGCATCAGCAGTAGCTGTAACGATATTTACAACTGGATCGTATGTGTAGTTACCTTCTACAGGAGGTAGAAACTCCTCACTATATGGAAAGTAAACAGTAACATCAAGTTGTTCATTGTAATAATTCCCAGAAAAAACTGCGTTTTCATTATTTAAACTCAACTGTGGATTAATGTTAAGTTTATTTAAGAAAGTTTTAAATGAAGCATTACCTTTTTGATTGACTTCTTGCCAAAAATTATTTGAAAAATTGTTTAAGCTAACGTTCCATTGATTGGCATACCTTACAAATTTTTTATTATTATTAAGTTTGCTCTCAGATGGAAAAATTAGATCAAGTAACATAATCGACTCATCTGTGTACGTTTTTGAATATATGGCTGCATTCACCAACTTCAAGTTGCTTTTATCTTTGTACATCTCCTTAAAGATATCAGATATTTTGGATAGATTTTGTACAAGTTTAATTTCTTGCGGTGTTGAAGGTGTTTTATAAATTTTTGTTTTACCAACACCAATTTCAGATTTGTTAGGATTAAATTCTTTTTTACAACTTGCCAATCCTACAATTGCAAGTGTTAGCCATAGAAACAGTTTGTTTTTGTGTTTCATAATTTGGTTAATTTTATTTTTGTTAATAATGGGGCTTTCAAAACATTTACAAGTTCTCCCAAACTATCTGTATTTGCTTTGTTAGCCCTTTTTTAATATTAACAAATATTACATACAAAATAAATGTATTTTCATTAGAGGAAAATGAGGTGAAAACCCCTCAATTTTCGTAAAACTGTTTAATAAAAGTTGCTGTTAAAAAATCCTAAACTCAACAATATGCATTTTGCTATTATTGATCATCAAATTCATTCTTTGGAAAAAACCAAAGAATGGTTTTCATTCCATTATCCTAAAACATATTGCTTTTTTGCCCGTAATGGCTATGAATTACTACTATACTTAAACAAAACCAAACCTTTACCAACCATTATTTTTATGGAAATGAATACGCCTGTTTTAGATGGCTGCACCGCTTCTTTTTACTTACGGCACAAGCATCCTTTACAAAAAATAATTGGCTTTTCTCCACATGCCAATTATGAAATGGCTCGTCAAGCATTTATGAGTGGTGTAAATGGATTTATATTTAAAAAAGAAGTTAAAACAGTTTTAAAAAAAGCAATTGAAACGGTATTACAGGGTGAATATTACATAGATAGTCGTTTTTCAGAAACACTCAACCCTTATTTGCTAGAAAAAATTATTGCCCACAGAAATCAATTTTGGCAAAAATTGTACAGTAGAAATAGCGATGAATTACCAGAAAATACTTCTTTAGCATTAACAGATAGAGAACGGCAATTGCTGATACTCATTACTTCATCACTTTCCTATAAAGACATTGCTTCCATCATGCATATTCAAACTAAATCGGTAGAAAATCTAGCACAGCGTTTATGCAAAAAAATACAGGTAAAAAACGTGAAAGAGTTGCTACTTTTTGCACTCAAATATGGTTTTTCGGTGCAAAGCAATTTGATGTTTTCTGATGTTCTTCTATCTAAATAATTGGCTTACCTACTATTTACTTTAACACAATTGGTTTTAATTTGTAACTAAATTCATAAAAGCCATTGTACGCAACTATTATTATTCCACTTGCTTTACCTACCACTTATACTTGGGCTATTCCTATACATTTACAAGCAACCATTGCTATTGGTGTACGTGTTGAGGTAGCTTTAAGAAATAAAAAATATGCAGGAATAGTAAAAGAAATATTTGCAAACAAACCAGAAGGTTTTGAACCTAAAGAAATTATTAATCTATTAGATAAAGAACCTTTACTCTACGAAAATCAATTAAAATTTTGGTCATGGATTAGCCATTACTACATGTGTACAGAGGGTGACGTAATGCAGGCAGCAGTACCATCGAACTTAAAAC
>JBMLQZ010000515.1:0-9968 GCA_049241285.1 Chitinophagaceae bacterium
TATATTTTTTGTAATCTGTGCTTTACTATTAAGGCTAAACAGAGTAACAAACATGTAACTTAATAACAAACATTTAATACTATTCACAGCCTTCTCCTATTAATATTACTTGATTGGTGGTTTTGTTTGTTTGATACTCAATGTTAATGGTATATGCTATAACATCAAGAATTTCGTACAAACTTTTATTATCAAATCTAGTAGTAATGCTACATGTAAATAGTTTATCATTAGCAAATACAATAGTTATGTTATATGCTTTTTCAAGAATTGCTGCTACCTCTTTAAGTGGTGTATTTGAAAATTCAAAAATATGTGTGGCATAGCTAATTGTATTTAAATCTATTTTTTGCTTTTTGTTAAATTGCTTGTTAGCTTCATTATAAAGTATGGTTTCTCCAGCATTTGCAAATTGCTTTTTTCCATTTATATCTTCAACAATAGCTACTCCATTTTGTACAAGTATTGAACAAATATTTACTGCCGTATCAATATAAGCATACAGTGTTGCTTTATTGTTATATATTTTTAAAGAACCAATAGTAAGTATCGTATTTTGCTTAATTGTTTGATCGCCTTTTATATATACACCTCCCCTTGTAAGAACTAGAGTATTATTCTCTCTATCGTCTACTTCATGAACAGTTGAATTTGCATTCAAATGAATAACGGCATCATTTAACAGTGTGTCTTGTAATGTATAGTTTTTACTTCGATGTACTATTGTTGTTTTTAGATCAATAGATTTTTGTTGAAAAAAATAATATGCTGTAACAACAAGTATGCAACTAACTGTTGAAACAATTACATATTTTACAGCAACTCCCTTAGTAGGTTTTGTTGTAGCTGTTTTGTTATTAAGTATGGCCTTCATTTCTGACCATGCCTTATCTACAGGAATATCCGGCTCTGGATAATTTTTATCGCCCATTAGATTATTATGTATATTTTTTTCATCCAACACTTTTAAAATTTAATTTTTCAAAAATAATTTTCAATCTAGTTCTACTTTCATTTAAATGCCATTTCACAGTACCTTCTTTCATATTGATAGCATTACCAATTTCTTTAATTGAAAAGCCCTCTATATAATAAAGGCTACAAACAATTCTTGTTGTAGCTGGTAATTTATCTAAATAAAAATAAATCTCTTTCCATTCAAGTTGTTTAAAAGGATTTATTTCTGATGGCAACTGAAGGTTTTCGTTTAACTCAAATGTTAAGTTGCTTTTTTTATCTCTTATTAAGGTTAGTGCAGCATTTCGAACAATTGTGTACGCCCAATTAATAAAAGCACCTTTTGTTTCATCGTACTGATCAATATGTTGAAACACTTTTAGCATTCCATTATTTAAAGCCGTTATAATATCTTGATTATCGTTAAAAAATGTTTTACACAAAGCGAATAAGGCAGGATATAATTGACGGTACAATATTTCCTGACTTGCCTGATTTTGATTTTTACAGCCTTCTAGTATTTTAACTATATCTTAAAATATTAATATATAGAGTCGTTTTGCTATTAAACAAAACGACTCTTGAATTTATTTTTAAAATTATAAACTAGTTGGTGAAATTGTTATGCCAGATGAATAATTCCAGTTAATGGAATATGCGTTACCATTTTTAACAATTGTACCTGTATAAGTAGTGCCATTAAAATTAATAGTAAGTGTATTGCTACCATCAGCTATTGGATAAAAGAAATGAAAGCCTCCAGCTTTTGATGCTCCATTTGAATAACCAGCCATTAGTGATACTTTTTGAAAATTAATTCCAAAGCTTTTTGTTCCAGGTGTAAAAGTTGAAACTAAGGAATTACCTAAACCTTGATATGCATTGTTTGTAATAGAGGATAATAGTAACCCTGAAATAGCACCTGAATCAATTTTTGAAACAGTAATTTTAATTGTTTCATTTGATACAAATGGCAAAATAGCAGGGCTTGTAACGTTAGAGCCATCATAAATAGAATCTAAAACAGAAACAGATGTTGATGTAGTATTATTACCCGAAACAGCTGTTACAACATACGTTCCTTTTGATGCAAATAGAATAGAGGCTTTATTGCCACTTGTAGATAATTGTGTATTTGCACTTGGATTAACACTCCAATTTACTGTGTTTCCAGTTGCTTGAGGCATTGTAAACACTACAGGCTCTCCCTTTAAAATAGCACTCTTTTTTGTTGCTTCTAAAGAGTTGTTTACTGGTGCATCGTTTTTTTTACATGCAATAAAACTTACTGCTAACATGAACCCAATGGTTGCCATTTTTACCTTTTTCATTTTGTTATTTTTTATTGATGAATCTTGATAGTTTATTAGTAAACTACAAACTCATAACAAAAGGTTGGGTTTTGGAAAAAATTTTTAAAGACTGGAACTTGATTTTTCGTTAATAGGTTAGGTTCTAAAAAGCAATTAAATTATTAAGCATACTTTGAATAGAATATATTTATAAGTCTTAAATACCCATTTAAAGAATAAAAAAGTAACAGAATAAATTCTACTTGATTTCTTAATTTCTTTACTAAGAAATTTTAAACGCTACTTTTTCTTAAGAAATATTTTTTCATCTGATTCATAGCAAACAAACTACTTCAAACTAGAATAAATAATATTGGTTATTTTGTCAACAAAATTTTTATGCGAATTGGGTGTATGCTGAGTCATAATTAAGCAAATGAGCTTTTCTTTAGGATCGACCCAATAATAAGATCCATAATAACCTCCCCAAGAAAACGTACCTTTATTTTGCATTTTTAAATTGGCAGTTTTTTCTGTGGTGTATTCAAAACCCAAACAAAAATTATTATCGCCAAAAACTTTATCTCCCAATTGTGGACTAAGCATTAACTCCAATGTTCGTCTTCCTAAAAGTTGTTGACCGTTGTATTTACCGCCATTTAACAGCATTTGCAGAAAGATAGCATAATCAAATGTAGCAGCAGATAATCCTGATCCACCTGAAAAAGTATTCTTTTGCATTAATGGATAACTAGGGTCTATTTCTTTATACGTAGGTGACCATTCAATAATTTCATGATTGTCATTTTCGGTATAAACAGTTGGCAGTCTATTAGCTTTTGCCGTTGGCACATTGAAATACGTTTCTTTCATGCCTAATGGCTCAAAAATATTTTTTTGAAAGTAAGCTTCTAACGGCATACCGCTTATTACTTCTATCAAACATCCTAATACATCTGTACTTAAGCCATACGTATATTTTTCTCCAGGATTATGTTTTAATGGCAGCACCGCTAACTCTTTTATTTTAGCTAAAGTGTTAGTGCTAAAATATCCTAGGCCAGAAGGAATATTATTTTTAGCATACATAGCTTTCATAGTATCAGTACCAGAAGCAGGATAACCAATGCCAGAAGTATGCGTTAATAAATCTCTAAATGTAATTTCACGTTTAGCAGGCATAGTTGTATACGTAGAATCAGTAGCATTAAATGTCTTAATTAATTTAGGCTTTTTAAACTCAGGAATAAAGTCTGAAATGGGTTGATCAAGATACAGTTTACCTTGTTCTAACAATTGCATAATTGCAAAGCTAGTAATAGCTTTTGTTTGACTCATGATTCTGAAAATAGCATCAGACTTCATGGGTGTTTTATTTGCAAAGTTTGAGTACCCATTTGCTTTATGATACACCACTTGATTGTCTTTCACAATTAATACAACACTTCCAACTAGCCAGTGCTTATCTACATAGTTTTGTAAAAGCGTATCAATTCTATTTAACTTATTGTACTGAATGCCATTATGTTGTTTAACAGTTGGCAAAAACGTTTGTGCTGAAATACATTGAAAAAAGAAGATTACGAATACACAAGTAAGCAGTTGTTTCATGGCAAGGGTTATTTAAGAGTATATAAAGCAATGCTTAAGCCTTATGTTGAATAAGACAGTAGCATTGTATGTAAAGTTAATTATTTGATTTTTAGAATCTATAGTAAAATTGAATGCATGTATTAAATAGCTTACATTAGAATACATTAATGTAATAGAGAATTATAAATAATTACTTACGAATTGTTTAAGTAGAAACAATGAGACTAAGAAATACGTGTAATTACTAGTCGATTTAATAAGTGACTAAAATGCTTGTCCTATTCCAAAATAAAACAACTTATCTTCTTTTGAAATACCATAATCAAATGAAACAATAGTTGATTGATTCCAAGCTATGCGTAAGCCAGCACCATAGGCTGTTTTAATATTGGTAAAATTCAAATCTTGCCATTTATCTCTTACCGTTCCTGCATCAAAAAATAGAGCAAGTGTAAAAGCAAAGCGTTGTTTGCTCCATTTTGTTTCAGCCATTCTATATCTAAGTTCAATATTGGCAAAGGCTAATGAACGAGCTAAATAACGATTGGCTCTATAACCTCTTAACGATTGTTTGCCACCTAACACATTAATACTTCCATCAGGACTCCATTGATCTTGAAACTCAAAGAAAGGGGCTTCATCTCCAAAAATATTTCCAATTCCCAAACATGCACCAAACACTGTTGTTTTGCCAAAAGGCAATTTCTTATACATTCTGCCTTGCAGAAATAATTTATTAAAGTTGAATTGTGAACCAATTATTGGACTTGAAAATTCATTGGCTATTTCTACATAATATCCTTTTGTAGGATCGGTTTCAAAATCTCTGGTATCGTAAATTAAAGCTGTTTACAAAATAGATACCCAGCCACCGTTAAGTCCATCAATTAATCCTTGATCAAAATCTCTCCTTAATAAAGAAGTGCCATTAGGTGCTTTTATTGTTTGTTGAGTGTTGGGGTCAATAGCATCTGCTTCTGTTCCTTCAAGTGTTTTATAGCCTAATAGAAACCATGTATAGCTTACTTAAACCATTATGACTACCAATAATGGTTGATTGAAATTGATGGATGTTTTTAAATTTTTGTGGAGCTAAGTTTGATCTTTTACTAGTAAAATAAAGGGTATTGGTGTTTTGCTCATAATATGGACAATATTCCATAAACTTGGTATTGATAAGATTACCCATATTTTCTGCAGGCATCCACTCATTATTACCATCTTTCTTTGCAATATATAAGTCACCACTACCAAAACCACCTTTAGCGTTGTATTTAGTATAAATAAGCATCTTTTCATCTTTTGAAATAAAAGCATTAAATTCATATCCCTCACTATTAATATTCTTATTCAATAACATAGGTTTTGCATACATTAATCCATCCCATTTAGAATAATAAATATCATCTTTACCTAAACCACCTGTAGCATCCATAGTAAAATATAAATTACCATTACTAGCAATTGTAGGATAAAACTCATCGTTCTTAGAATTTATCAAACTACCTGCATTGATAGGCTTTGCCCAATTGTCACTTAAATTTTTTCTTTCTACATACCAAATATCAAAATCGCTTTTTAAGGAATCATTTTCATTTTTTGGCCTATTGGAAGCAAAAAATAGCTTTTTGCCATCATAGGTAATAAATGGCTCTAAATATGCATACCCATCACAAAACGGAAGCAATTGTGGTTGATGCCATTTCTTGTTTTTTACTACTACAATTTGAGACAAATCTTGATTAGGGCTTTGTATGGTAAAAAATGCTTCATTAGTAACTGTGGAAATACTAAAATCTCTGAGATTATGATATGTATTTAATGCAGTACTTATGAGTTTTACTTCTTGTGAGAATGTTTTTGTAATTAAGAATATTGCTAAAAATAGGCTTGTTAATTTCATTGTTTACGCTTGATGGTTGATGGAATAATGGAGATATAAATATTGACGAGAATAATGATTGTAAAACTGTTCGATTTTATAAATGAATGTTACCCATTTTACATATTGAGTTTATTCTAACTTGTTTCAAAGATATTTCGAACTAGTTCAACACTATCATTTGTATTTAATTCAACAAAATACTTTTTTTGCCAAGCTTGTGTGTTTACAGCTTGTTTGCTAGATACCTTATACCAAGGTGGATATACTCTAATACCTCTTTTTCCAATATTATTATCTGTTGAAACAATTTGCTTTGCTATTAGAATAGCTTTTGGAAAAATAAATTGCCCTACTTTATCATGAAGTATCGAAGTAATTACCATAAAATCAAAATCATCATCCACACTATAAGGTGCTGTTATGCCACTATTATTTCGCTTCCAAATTGTTACAAATTGACCAATTTTTGTTGGTGTAACTTTTGAAGTTCTATACACTACTTTTCTTTGATTTAATGAAAAAGAACAGGCATTATATTCAAGTCCTTCTGATTGAAAAATTAGATTATTCAATAAATAACCACATTTTAAATATAGCTGGTCACTAATAACTTTTACACTACTATATTCATTTCGATTATTCATCATAAATTAATTGGTGGTTGATTAACCTAATTAGTAAAGGATATATTTATTAAACGCCAACAACTACTAATATTTTTTGATTTATATGAAGTTTTTCTTTTTTTCTAATTGCCGCATTTAGTGGCAATAAATATGTATTTTGTTTGGTATCGAACCAAATTGCAGTTTGCCAAGTAGAGCTTCCAATTTTTGCAGTAGCATTCATTCTCCCCCATCCTTCTTCTTGCCACTTTAAGTTTGCTCTTATTTCTGCAGCCATATCAATGGGCATTGAAACAAAATACCAACCATTTGGACCTGTATGTTGCCAAATTATTGCCTCAAAAGTATAAGTAACTTTTCCTTGCATTTCATAAGCATTAATGTGCTTTTTTCAAAACTTAATTTGTAAATATTACAAGTAAATTCTTAACCAAGAAATAATCCACCGTAAGGAATATAAAACTGATGGAAGATATTACTTCAACACTTCAGTAAAACCATTCAGAAAAATTTCTAACTCTTTCTTTAAATTTTCGTAATCTTTCTGCATTGTATAAGTAACCAATTGAACAGTTCCATTATCGTTTGAATAATAATATCCTAAATAAGCAACTTTAATTCCATTAACTGTTCCCTTCATTTCTAAGCAAAGTAATTTTTTGTTATTAACATTACGATATTCTGCAAAGGTTTCTTTAATATCATAAGATGCTCTTTGAGCATTTCCAAATGCAGCCTGACGCAAAGACTCTAAACTAATGGGTATACTTTCAGTTATGAACATGCCATATGCATCGCCATTCTTTAAAGTAAAATTATATTCAGGATTTTTTTCGTTTGGTTTACGCCCTGTAAATACCCATTTGGTTGGATTAATATTTACACCTACATTAAAAATTTTGCTTTTAATTAAGAAAGTAGCCCCGACAGATTTTAAAAACTTTGTACTATTTAATTGTAAACTATCAGTTCCAGCGTTTTGAATTGTGCTACTATCAGAAACGTACCTCCATTTGCCATTTTCAAATAATACAACCTCTTTCCCTTCTTCTGTAATTGCTTTTATTTGAGATTGAGCGTTTAATGCAATTGTAAAAACTACTAGTAGTATAAAAAAAATTTTCATGATAATGTAATTGTTCTCTAAAGCAAATAGAATGTATTTGGTAGCAATATTGTTACATTTCAAAAATAGCAATATAAAACTATCAATTATCAAAAAAATGTATATAGAATGTAATAAATGAAAATCACCTATTTGAAAAGTCAAATCAGGAGAAACTTAACTACGTTATCTATAGAATTATTTCAGGTATTTTTTTGCAATTACATTAATGCATCAATATTAGAATCAGTTAAATGTTGAACATTTTGGGTTATTTTTTCAATATCCCAATTCCACCACTGGATAGATACTAATTTTTGAATAACATCGTCTGTGAAACGCTTTTTAATTTCTTTCGCTGGATTTCCACCTACAATTGAGTATGGTTCAACATCTTTAACAACGATTGAGTTTGCAGCAATAATAGCACCATCTCCTATGGTTACCCCAGCCATTATGGTAGCTTTATAACCTATCCAAACATCATTTCCAATATGAATATTGCCTTTATGAGGATAGGTTTTATTATCCATTGCATTTTCCCACCCATTTCCAAATATGGCAAAAGGATAACTAGATAAAGCATTGGTTAAATGATTAGCTCCATTCATTATAAATGTAACATCTGAAGCAATCATACAAAATTTTCCAATTATTAATTTATCACCAATAAAATCGAAATGATATTTTACATTTTTTTCAAAATTCTCTACATTCTCAAAGTCATCATAATAGGTATAGTCACCCACAATAATATTCGGGTTTTTGATGATATTCTTTAAAAAACAAAGTTGTTGATAATTTTCAAGTGGAAATATTATATCCTTATTCGGCCCCATCATTCTTTAATAATTGTTAGGTAATTCAAACATACTAAACTGTATAGTATTATTTATGCAGCCAATCATCAAAAAAAGTATAAAAAATTATTTGGGTAAACTGGTATCTACAATTATCAAGTTATCACTTGGATTTCTTAAGAGAATACTTTTTTCGTCAAGTAAGTTTTTAAGTTTTGAATCAGTCATTTCATCAAGAAATTGATTTTTTAACTTAGAGCCTGTTTAAAATTTATTCGTTGGTTTTCTTATGGCAATTTTTGGCTGCAACTTCTTTGAATTTTTCACCTTAGGCGTTAGACTAGGGCTACAAAATTCGCCTCGTTTCGCTCAAAAATTGCTGCCTAATAAATTCCACGAACAAAATTAAACAGGCTCTAAATATTTGAATATCGCCATTTTTCCTATTCTTTCATACTATATTATTCAACCAGTATTGCATACTTTGTTCAATAAGCAATTTGGTCTTTTTTCTACAATTAATAATCATTAATATATATCATATTCTTTTGTTAATATATTTTTTTATCAGGTAAAATGTGACTTTAACAATAAAAGAAAAGCCTTTCAATGTATGCTTGTATTAATAAAGGTGCAAAACAATTCTGTTTGCACCTTTTATTGCGTTAAAGTAAATTAATAAAATAAATTTAAGGAATTACAGTACTCTTTTTTTGATACGTGTTAGCACCAAAAATACCAATGGCATTGCCGCTAATATTAGTTATAGGATTGTCTGGAACTGCTAACGGACTACCTGTTGATGATTGAGAAAAGCTAAACCAATATTTGTAATTATTAAAGTCTACACAATTCATTACAACATCAATTATATCTCCTTTTTTAAACTCATCGCTTTCTCTAGAATAAATTAAAGGAAAACTAACTTTTTTACCATCAATAAATGCATCATCGTAAGCAAAAGCATCTTTAATTAACCTTCCATTTTTATACAATTGCAAGTTATAGTTATTACCAAATCCTTTAGGATCATTATAAAAAGGAGTAACCACCTTCAGCGTTTTACCAAAATTTGGAAAATCTTCTACCACCAAAGAATCTAAATTTACCCTTATTGGCATTTTTGAAGAAGCGGTAAATGTTACACCATTTGTTACAACTTTAAGATGATAGGTTTTACCTATGCTACCCACTAAATTTAAGTTCTTATAAATTCCATTTGATAATTCTGGTAAGCTGTAAATAGTGCCGTTATCTTCTTGAATAGTAACTGTTGCACCCACTAATGGTAACATTCTATTATCAGATTTTACCTTATTGGTATAAGATAACAATACTTTACTGCCTATATCTGTACTATTTGTAACTTGACCATCAATAACAATGATAGGAGTTGTAGTATCTAGTTCAAGATCTATTACTTTTTCGCAACTTGTTACCAAAAGTGCAAGTATTGCTATATATAAAATTGAATGTTTCTTTTTCATTTTTATGCGTATTTTATTTAAAATTTAAAATTGTATGATATTGATGGAATCCAACGAAATAGCGTAATCTGAGATATTTCTGTAAGATTTGGATTGTCTTTATTGTCTTTAAAATTTATAGCGTAAGCATTTTCTCTACCATATACATTGTATAAGCCAAATACCAATTCTTTTGTCCATTTTTTTGTTTTCTTTAGTTGCATAGTTGCACCAAAATCTAAAC
>JBMLQZ010000516.1:0-1856 GCA_049241285.1 Chitinophagaceae bacterium
CCTACAATGCTAGATGGTATTACTGTAGAATATTATGGTTCTCCAACACCTATCAATCAGGTTGCCAATATTACTGTTCAAGATGCAAGAACATTAACCATACAACCTTGGGAAAGAAATATGCTTGCTCCAATAGACCGTGCTATTATGGGGGCAAATATTGGTGTTACTCCTCAAAACGATGGTGTTCAAATACGTTTATTTATGCCGCCTTTAACTGAAGAGAGAAGAAGAGAATTGTATAAAAAAGCAAGTGCAGAAGGCGAACAAGCAAAAGTAGCTATTAGAAATATTAGGAGAGATGCTATTGAGCAAATTAAAAAATTACAAAAAGATGGCTTGAGTGAAGATGCAGCTAAAGATGCAGAGAAAGATACCCAAGAATTAACTGATAAACATATTATTTTGGTAGACAAACATTTGGCTTCAAAAGAAAAAGAAATGATGTCTATTTAATGAATTACAAAAGTAAAATAGCATAAAAAATCCCGACTTTAATGATGTCGGGATTTTTTATTTCCAATTATTTAAGCTGCTGCATTTGTTCTAAATTTTCCTTTTCTAAACAAAAGCATTTCTGTTACTACTATTAATAAAAGACTTATTGCAGTTGTACCCATTACTTTTCCTAAAAAATACAATAAATCTCCAAACTGCATCCATTCAATAAATACTAAATAAGCATGATGCAAAAAGGTGAAAAGCGTTACGTACAAAGCATACGGTGCAAAACCCATACTTTTTAAACTTGGTTCAATGTAGCCAATTTCAGTAGTTTCTTTCGGTATTAAAATATTTAAAAGAAAAGGACGTAAATAAGCAATTAATGTGCAAGGAGCAGCATGAAGACCTGGTGTTCCTGTAAAATAATCTAATGATAAACCAAATAAAAAACCTACAGCTAATAGTAATAAACGAGGAATACTAAAGGGTAGCCAAAGGATAAATAAAAAGTATACATACGGAACAATGAATTGATGTAAAGGAGGAACTTTATTTAATACAAATACTTGTACTAAAATGAATAACAAAAAACGAATGATATTTTTTAAAGCACTACTCATTTATTTTCATTGCTTTTGCTTCTAATGCAGTTTGTTCTGCAAAACGAATATTTTTTATTAAGTATACTTGTTGCACACTTGCAAAATTGGTGGCAGTTTTTACTTTTAAAGTGTAAAAGTTACTAGATGGATCTGCAGTTTTACCAGCTATAGTGCCTACAGGTATGTATGCAGGAAAATTAGCTGAATAAAAACTAGTAACAACCGTATCTCCAATAGTTATTTTAGCACTTTTGGGTATATTTCTAAGTGTTAAATATTGTGGATTTTCTCCATCCCATTCTATACTTCCAGCATTATTATCTTTTTTCAACATGGCACTTACCTTACTGCTTCTATGCAATACACTCATTACTCTACACATATTTTCGCTAACATCAATTACAGATCCAACTATACCTTGTGGACTAATTACACTCATACCTTTTTTTACTCCTTGCAAACTTCCTCTTTCAAGTGTTAAAAAGTTGTTTTGCAATGTAATGCTGTTGCCAATTACAGAAGCAGGTAAAAATGTAAACTTTCTAAATCGTCCAAGTGTATCAGTAACTGTAGAATCAACTACTAAACGAGAAGTGCTATCTGGTGCAATTAAGTAATTATTGAGTTTGTTTTTTAACTCAGCGTTTTCTGCAACCAACTGTCTATTCACTTCTTTAAGAGAAATGTATTCGTAAAAGCCGTTGTATTGCTTGTTAATTTTTCCAGTTATCTCATTTAAGTTACTGCTAAAAAATGCATCATGAGCATTGCTACTTTTGCTCAACATTACCAAACTTGTAATTTGAAGAA
>JBMLQZ010000516.1:1866-7350 GCA_049241285.1 Chitinophagaceae bacterium
ATATTCTTCACACCTTAATGGTTTAAAACAAAAGTGCAATTAGTAGTATTTATATAATTGCACTTTTGAAAATATTATTTCATGATGAATGGAAAACGTTGATAATTTTTTAAACCTAATCCCGTTCCTCTAACAACACTTTTTAGAGGGTCTTCTGCAACGTGAACTGGTAATTTAATTTTAGCACTTAAACGCTTATCTAAACCTCTTAATAACGCTCCACCACCTGTTAAGTACAATCCTCTTTTGTAAATATCTGAAGCCAATTCAGGAGGAGTAGTTTCAAGTGCTTTTAATATTGCTTCTTCTATTTTAAAAATACTTTTATCTAATGCTTCTGCAATCTCCTGGTAACTTACCATTATTTGCTTAGGAATGCCCGTAACCAAATCTCTACCATTTACTGGTAAATCGTCTGGTGGATTTTCTAAATCTTTCATTGCAGCACCAATTAAAATTTTTATTTGTTCTGCTGTTCTTTCACCAATTAATAAGCTATGATATCTTCTTAAAGCTTCCATAATATCAGCGGTAAATTCATCGCCAGCAATTCTAATACTTTGGTCACAAACAATACCAGCTAAGGCAATTACGGTAATACCTGTAGTACCACCACCAATATCAATAATCATATTACCAACTGGTTCTTCTACATCAATTCCTATACCTAATGCTGCTGCCATAGGTTCATGAATCATGTATACTTCTTTAGCCCCAGCTTGTTCTGCACTATCTCTTACTGCACGTTTCTCAACCTCTGTAATTGAAGAAGGAATACAAATAAGCATTCTCCAATTTGGTGGAAACAATGGCTTTTTAGGATAAACAAGTTTAATTAATTCACGAATCATTAATTCTGCTGCGTTAAAATCGGCAATTACACCATCTTTTAATGGACGTACCGTTCTAATGCTTTCATGCGTTTTTTCATGCATTAATAATGCTTTTTTTCCAACTGCCAATACCTCTTTAGGATTGTTTCGGTTTAAAGCAATAATTGATGGTTCGTTTACTACAATTTCATCATTATGTATAATGAGTGTATTTGCTGTGCCAAGATCTATGGCTATTTCTTGAGTGAAAAAATTAAAAAGTGACATTATATTTAAAAGTCTTTAAATCGATGGGGGTTATTGAATATCTGCAAAAGTGGATTAAATTAATGGAATTAACAACGCATTGCAGAACTAAATTTTTAGTATTCTTAATAATATTAACATCATTTGGTTAAAAGTGAATAAAATAAACCAATTTTTTATAGCTTTTGCAAACATTAGACCAAATCATTCATTTTTTCAATTTCAAAAAGAAATTTAGTAGTACTTCTTCCAACAGGCAATATCAATAAAAAACCCCTCGATTAGAGGGGTCTTTGTAAAAAATTAAATTCTTTTATTTAAAAATTCTCCAAACGTCCAATCCTAAGGCATATACCATTAAGCTTAATAATAATACCATGCCAGCAATTTGAGCATATTCCATAAACTTATCACTAGGTTTTCTTCCAGTAATCATTTCTACTAATGTAAACAAAGCATGTCCACCATCTAAAGCAGGAATAGGCAAAATATTCATAAATGCAAGAATGATAGAGAATACACCTGTAAGGGTCCAAAAACGTTGCCAATCCCAAACACTAGGAAAAGTATTTCCGATGCTAATTACACTACCTAAACTATCATTAGCATTTACTTTACCTGTAAATATTTGCTTCAATCCAGTAATATATCTGTCTAAAGTTTCTTTACATCTCTTTACTCCTTCAGGAATTGCTTCAGAAAATGTGTATTTTTTGGTAACCGTTTCAAACATCTCTTCAGGATAATATTGTTTAAAACCAATCATTCCATTTTTAACCAAACATCTTGCAGTAATAGTATCTAAACCTCTTTTAGCAGTTAATGTAACTATAGAATCTCTAAATTTTTTCTTTATCTCATTAAACTCATGAAAGTAAGTAAATGTTTCATTGTTTATTTTAATTAAAACATCACCCCTTTGTAAAAAACCTTTTGAAAAAGTTTGTTTGGTAGATGGAGAAACAGAGTCAACAATTACAGGATATCTTGGGGCAACAAAGCTTTCTAAGTTTTTATTTTTTATCAATAATTTAATAAACGTATCAGGAATAGCCAATGTAGTATCAATACTGTCTCTTTTAATTTTTAAACTTTTCGCTTCGCTTAATACAATTTCAGCACCTATTACGCCAAAATTATCTACGGGTTTATTGCCAATAGCTAATATTTCATCGCCATCTTTTAAACCAATAGATTTTGCCAAACTATCAGTAGCAATACCATATTTTAAATTTTTTGCAGGCAAATATTCATCACCCCAATAAGCAGTTATGCCAATAAAAATTACAATAGCTAATAATACATTAACCAATACACCACCAACCATAATTATAAGGCGTTGCCAAGGTTTTTTACTTCTAAATTCATAGTCTTGTGGTGGTAGTTTCATTTGTTCTTTATCCATACTTTCATCCACCATACCACTAATTTTTACAAAGCCACCAAACGGCACCCAACCAATACCATATTCGGTTTCGCCTTTTTGCACTTTAAACAAACTAAACCAAGGATTAAAGAATAAATAAAACTTTTCAACCCTGCATTTAAACAATTTTGCCGGAATAAAATGCCCTAATTCATGCAATACTACTAATATGGAAAAAGACAAAACAAATTGCCCTGCCTTAACCAAAATGCCCATCCAATCAATCGCTAAAAATGTCATATGCCTTTATTTCAAAGTATTTTTGCTTTTGCTTTGCAAAAGCTGTGAATAAAATTTTGTTATCAACTTTAGTAATGCTATATCAACTCCTGTTGCGTCGCACACTTGAACTTTTTGTTCTCTATGCACCTTTATTGAACCAACGCAATAATACAAACATTACTGTTATTAGGTTTAAAAGCATTGCAATATTACATGCAATTACATTTGTATTAACGATGCAGCAAAAGTTCTAGCAGCACCATCACTTTCAAAATAATCTTGAAGGGTTGGTTTTTCAATATAAGCTACTTTGCTTAAAGCTTGTTCTACCACTTCAGTCATATCTAAAAAGCCAATTCTATTTCTTAAAAAAGCGTATACAGCTATTTCATTAGCCGCATTTAAAATACAGGGCATATTACCACCTTTTTGAAGGGCTTCTGTTGCTAAAACTAAGTTTCTAAATGTGCGTAAATCTGGCTCTTCAAAAGTTAAACTAGCAGGTTTTTTAAAATCGTATCTCGGAAAATTACTTGCAATTCTGTTAGGAAAAGCCATTGCATATTGAATGGGTAATTTCATGTCTGGTAAACCCATTTGAGCCTTCATACTACCATCTTCAAATTGAACCATACTGTGTATAATACTTTGAGGATGCACAATAATTTGAATTTGGTTTGGTTGTAAATTAAATAACCATTTAGCTTCAATCATTTCTAGCCCTTTATTCATTAAAGTAGCAGAATCAACAGAAATTTTAGCACCCATATTCCAATTAGGATGTTGCAAAGCATGGTCTCTTTTAACATTCACTAAATAGTTCGGTTTTCTTCCCAAAAAAGGTCCACCACTAGCTGTTAAAATAATTTTTTCAATTTTATTTCTTCCTTCACCAACTAGGCATTGAAAAATAGCTGAGTGCTCACTATCAACAGGAATAATGGGTACTTTCTTTTCTAAAGCCTTTTGCATAACAATATCGCCTGCAACAACTAATGTTTCTTTATTAGCTAAGCCAATGGCTTTGCCATTTTCAATAGCTTGTAAAGTAGGTTTTAAACCTGCAAATCCTACTATAGCTGCAAGCATCATATCGTAGCAATCCATTGCTGCTACTTCTTCTAAAGCTTTTTCGCCAGCAAAAACTTTTACATTGGTATTTGCTAAAGCTTCTTTTACTTGAGCATATTTTTTATCATCTCCAATTACTACACAGTTAGGGTTAAATTGCAAAGCCTGCTGAATCAATAATTCATGATTACTATGTGCAGTTAATATTTCTGCCGAAAATTTATCAGGATTTGCTGCTATTACCTCTAAAGCTTGTGTTCCTATAGAACCTGTTGAGCCAAATATTGCGATACGTTTTGTCATGAGAAGTGCAATATAATTTTAAATTAAAGTATCATCGAATAAAAAAGTAGACACTTAATTAATAAAGAGATGACTTTAACCGATTATCATTTATTGAATAATATATTTTTGAAGTTCAGTTGCCAACTTTCTATCGTTACTTAGTCTTGGTACTTTGTTTTGTCCGCCTAATTTTCCAATTCCCTTCATGTAGTCTATAAAACCATTTTTTTGAATGGTGCTTATTTTTAATGGTTTTAATATATTTCCACCAATTAAATCTTCGTAATACACATTTTTTTCTCTCAAGTAGGTATCAATTTTATGGGCAAAAAGCTCTTTGTTATCTGGTTCATTTTCAAATTCAATAAACCATTCATGATAACTTTTGCCCTCGCCTTGTTCAATAAAAGGTGCTACAGTAAATTCAGTTATTTGAACACCCATTTCTGTTGCTGCTTTTAGCAAGGCGTATTCTACTTCTTCACCAATAACATGTTCGCCAAAAGCCGAAATAAAATGTTTTGTTCTACCTGTAACAACAATTTTGTAAGGGTTTAAGCTAACAAACTTAATGGTATCACCAATATTGTAACCCCATAAGCCAGCATTGCTATTGATTATTAATGCATAATTTTCGCCAAGTTGTACATCTCTTAAACTTAAACGAGTAGGATTTTCATTAAATATTTCATTTGCAGGAATAAATTCAAAGAAAATACCACTATTGGTATTCAATAATAAACCTTCAGTTTCTTGACTGTTTTGAAAAGCAAAAAAACCTTCACTTGCAGGAAACAATTCTATCGTATCAACTTTTCTGCCAATACTTTCAAATAGTTTTGCTTTATACGGCTCAAAGTTTACACCACCCTGAACCATTAGGTTAAAGTTTGGAAACAAGTCGCCCACTCTTTTACCTGTTTTTTCAATTAGTCTATCAAAATACATTTGCATCCAAGGTGGAATACCACTTATTAGCGTCATGTTTTGATGCTGTGTTTCATTAACTATTGCATCAAGTTTTGTTTCCCAATCTTCAATACAATTTGTTTCAAAACTTGGTAGTTGATTGGTTCTTAAATATTTGGGTACATGATGATTAACAATGCCACTTAATCTTCCTGTAGGAATATCTGCTATTCTTTCTAATTCAGGCGATCCACTTAAAAAAATCATTTTACCATTAACAAATTGACTTTTTCCAGTTTCTGCTAAATAACAAAGCAGGGCATTACGAGCTGTATTAATATGATTATCTATAGAATCTTTAGTAATTGGTATGTACTTAACGCCACTAGTTGTTCCACTTGTTTTGGCAAAATATATGGGCTTACCTTTCCAAAGAATATTTTGCTTTCCTTCTTTTATTTGTTGGATGTATGGTTTAATTTGTTCATAATC
>JBMLQZ010000517.1:0-2817 GCA_049241285.1 Chitinophagaceae bacterium
GTGCAGGCAGAATTGTATATCAAGAATTACAAAGAATTAATGTGGCTATTAAAACAAAAGAATTACACAATAATGAAAAGCTTTTAGCCGCAATTAATTATGCAAAAAACAATCAAAAAGCATTGCACTTACTAGGTTTAGTAAGTGATGGAGGGGTGCATAGCCATACTGCTCATATAAAAGCAATATTAGATACTTGTGAGCAAAATGGGTTAACAAAAGTATTTATACATGCCTTTACAGATGGTAGAGATTGTGACCCTAAAAGTGGTTTAGGCTTTTTAACTGATTTAAACAATTATACTAAAAATCATGTAGGCAAAATTGTATCTGTTACAGGAAGATATTATGCAATGGACAGAGATAAACGATGGGAACGTGTGCAACTAGCATATGATGCCTTAGTAAATGGCAATGGAACTATTACAGATAACCTAATTGCAGCTGTAGAAAATGCCTATGCAAATGGAATAACAGACGAATTTATTAAACCCCTTGTATTAGCTGAAGCAAATGGTAATATTCAAGAAAACGATGCAGTTATTTGTTTTAATTTTAGAACAGATAGATGTAGAGAAATTACTGAAGTGCTTACGCAGAAAGACTTTGAAGAATTTGGCATGAAGAAAATGAAACTGCATTATACCACCATGACAGATTATGATAAAACATTTAAAGATGTAAACGTAATGTTTGGTAACGATAATTTAAACAACACTTTGGGTGAGGTTTTAGCAGCTAATAGCAAAAAACAAATTCGTATTGCTGAAACAGAAAAATATCCTCATGTTACTTTCTTTTTTAGTGGAGGAAGAGAAAAAGAATTTGAGGGTGAAAGTAGAATTATGGCAGCAAGCCCTAAAGTTGCTACTTACGATTTGCAACCTGAAATGAGTGCATTTGAACTTGCAGATAAACTTGTTCCTGAAATTGAAAAAGAATCTGCAGACTTTATCTGTTTAAATTTTGCAAATGCAGATATGGTAGGGCATACAGGTGTATTTTCAGCTGTAGTAAAAGCTGTTGAAGCAGTTGATAAATGTGTTGAAAAAGTGGTTACAGCTGCTCTAACACATAACTATACCATTTTATTAACTGCCGATCATGGAAATGCAGACTTTATGATTAATGAAGATGGAAGCCCTAACACTCAACACTCGCTAAATTTAGTACCATTATTTGTAATTGATAACGAATGGAAAGGCACTATTAAATCTGGAAAATTGGGTGATATTGCTCCAACAATTTTATCTATCATGAACTTGCCAATACCAAAAGAAATGACTGGCGAAATTTTAATTGCATAAGCAAATTAAGTTATCTTCAATATTCATATTCAAACAACAAAACATGAAAGGTTTCTTAAAAAAAGCAGCTATAGTATTACTATTTGTATTAGTAATAATGCAATTTTTTAAACCAGAAAAAAACATAGCAGCAAGTGCTTCAACGCATCATATTCGAACCGTTTATCAAGTTCCAAATGATGTAGAAAAAATTTTAGCAAAAGCTTGTTACGACTGTCATAGCAATCATACCAATTATCCTTGGTATAGCAATATTCAACCAATAGCATGGTGGTTAACCAATCATGTTACAGATGGAAAAAAACATTTGAACTTTGATGAATTTGGCACTTATAGAATTGCCAAACAGAATCATAAACTAGAAGAAGTGGTAACTGAAGTGCAAGAATCCGAAATGCCTTTAACTAGTTATACACTCATTCATGGCAATTCAAAACTTACCGATGTTGAGAAGAACCTTTTATATCAATGGGTAGAGACTGTAAAAGATACCATTAAATCAAAATATCCAGCTGATAGTTTGGTTTTGCCTAAAAAGAAAAAATAAATAATCATTATCAAAAAATAAAAGCCATAGGTTATGTTTCCTATGGCTTTTTGCTTCTTTTAACCAAGTATGAAAAAAATAATTTTTGCTACTAATAACCAACATAAAGTAGATGAAATAAAAGCTGTAGTTGGCAATAAATTTCAAATTATTACCCTACATGAAGCAGGAATAGATATTGATATTGAAGAACCACATGATACTTTAGATGCCAACGCTACAGAAAAATCAACTACTATATTTCAGTTAGTGAAAGAGAATGTATTTAGTGAAGATACCGGCTTAGAAGTTTTGGCGATAAATAATGAACCTGGTGTAAAAAGTGCTAGATATGCAGGAGACAATAGAGACTTTACTGCAAACACCCAATTATTATTAAGTAAACTAGCAAATATTACAGACAGAAGAGCTCAATTTAGAACTGTTATTTCCTTAATTTTTGAAGGGAAGGAATATTTATTTGAAGGCATTTGTAAAGGAACTATCAGTAATGAGCCTTTTGGAAATAAAGGATTTGGATATGACCCTGTATTTATACCCGATGGATCGAACATTACCTTTGCCCAAATGAATATGGAAGAAAAAAATGTATTTAGTCATAGAAAAAAAGCTACCAACTTACTACTAGAATTTTTACAAAATCAGTCTTAACCAATTTGATTTTTTTAAAAGAACAATACCAATTATGGAACGAATTAAAATTAACCTACCTAAAGCATTTTCATTTTCAACCAATATAAAAATTAGAATTACAGATTTGAATTATGGGGGTCATGTAGGCAACGATTCTTTTTTATCATTAATTCATGAAGCTAGATTGCAATATTTAGCCAGTTTTGGTTATAGTGAAATGAATGTAGAAGGTGCAGGCCTTATAATGGCAGATGTGGGTTTAGAATTTAAAAAAGAATTACAATATGGCGATGAAGTAAAAATTTCTATACAAGCAGCCAATTTTGATAG
>JBMLQZ010000518.1:0-2207 GCA_049241285.1 Chitinophagaceae bacterium
CAAGCAACACTTTATAGAGCCGTATTGTAGACTTACATTTGTTGAATAATTCAAGCAGTATATGTCGATATTTACAAATAAAGTTGTAGTAATTACAGGCGGAAGCGATGGAATAGGAAAAGCTTTGGTAGATTGTTTTCTAGATTTAGGTGCTAAGGTGGCTACATGTGGAAGAAATTATGATAAACTGTATCAATTACAATCGCTATATGCAGGCAAACCGCTATTTATTCATACTGCTGATGTAAGTATTGAACAAGAATGTGAAAGATTTATAGCTGCCACAATCAAGAATTTTTCTACCATAGATATTCTAATAAATAATGCTGGTATTTCAATGAGAGCACTTTTTAACGAAGTGGATACAATTGCCTTAAAAAAAGTAATGGATATCAATTTTTGGGGTTCTGTTTACTGTACCAAGTTTGCTATGCCTTACATTTTACAAAATAAAGGCACCATTGTTGGCATATCATCAGTTGCCGGCTTTAGAGGTTTACCTGGTAGAACTGGTTATTGTGCTAGCAAGTTTGCATTAAATGGATGGTTAGAAGCTTTGAGAACTGAATTATTAGATAGTGGTGTAAATGTTATGTGGGTTTGTCCAGGATTTACCGCATCAAATATTAGAAATGCTGCTTTGAATAAAAAAGGAGAAGCACATGGAGAAACATCAATGGATGAAGGAAGTATGATGAGTAGTGAAGATTGTGCTAAACACATAATTGCAGCTATAGAAAAAAGAAAAAGAACAATTGTACTTACTTCTACTGGCAAACAAACCGTATACTTAAATAGATTTTTTCCATCATTAGCAGATAAACTAGTAAGAAAATTTTTCTACAAAAATGGCACACTCGTAAAATAACGCTACGCTTTATTCGTTCCTACAATTATCAATGGCTATTGTAACGCTTACCACAGATATTGGTCAACAAGATTATATTGTTGGTGCCATAAAGGGACAGTTATTGTCTTTAGATAAATCAATGCAGGTAGCTGATATCAATCATTATTTGTCTCAAGCAAATTATCCTCAGGCTGCATATATCTGTAAAAATGCGTTTCGATATTTTCCTCCCAATACGTTTCACATTGTAATCTTGAACTTTTTTGAAAATGCGAATAAGCATTTTTTAATAGCTAAACACAATCATCAGTGGATTTTATGTGCCGATAATGGCATACTTACCATGATTGCGGGTGAAAAACCATCAGAAATTGTAGCAATTAAAATACCTAATAGTGGCTTATTATCAACCACACAACTAATGGCTTCTTCTATCAGAAACATCATAGAAAATAATTATCAGCTAAATAATATTGGGTTTACCATTCACCAAATAGCTGAAAAATATCCATTAAGAGCAACTGCTGGAAATAACTGGATGGAGGGGCAAATTTTATTTATTGATAATTTTGAGAATGTTGTTATAAATATTACAAAAGAAGAATTTGAAGAACATAGACAGGGAAGAGCTTTCTCCATAGTTTTTAAAAGAGATGAAACAATAGAACGAATTAGCAACAATTATGCATCTACTAATGAAGGCGAAAAATTAGCTTGGTTTAATTCAGCAGGGTATTTAGAAATTGCTATTTATAAAGGAAACATTGCTGGTTTATTTGGCTTACAAGGTTATAATGAAAAAATGCATCAACAAGGTTCTGCTACACAAAACAAATGGTTTTATCAAACCGTAAGAATATTTTTTTCCTAATTATTTAAGAAAACTTTTTCTCTAAACTACACATAAACTTACTGTAGAAAATTTATTTTCTATGCAGAGATTTGATCTTTAGTGACATACCCCTTCCATCCATAAAAGAAAATATAGGCATAACAAATTAAAGGTGCAATAAAAGCAAAACGAATACCTACTGTATCTGAAATTTGTCCCATAATTGGAGCAATAATTGCTCCTCCAACAATGCCCATAATAAGCAAAGAAGAAGCTGTTTTTGTAAATGCTCCTAAATTGGCAATACTTAATGTAAAAACGATTGGATAAATAATTGAAGTAAATAAACCAATAAGTGCTAGTGACCAAATGAAACATATCCACTACCAGTTACAGCAATTAATACCAAAACAAAAGCCCCTGATGCAACAATTACTAATATTTTAGGTGGTGAAAATTTATTTAAAATTATTGAACCAAATAATCTTCCAAACAAGACAAACCCCATAAAACAACTAATAAATA
>JBMLQZ010000519.1:0-1488 GCA_049241285.1 Chitinophagaceae bacterium
ATCAATAGGGTAGCAGAAGCAATGACTAATAATATTAAGAAAACAGTTAAACGAACCGCTCTCCAACGTTGGTGTAAAAAGTAAACTTTGTTTTCTTGAATCGATTTATCAAATGTTCTAATAATACCCATCATGGCATTAGATGCATAAAACACCAATAACAAAAAACCAAAAGAAAAAATACCTACTTGTTTTTTCAATAAATCTTTTAAAATACCTCGTATAAACATATAGGTGCTAGAATTGGGCGAAACATCTTTAAAAAAACTTAAAATTTGAGTTTCAAAACTGTCAGATTCTGGTAAATAGGGAATAATGGAGAATAGAAAAATTAATGCAGCAGGCAATGCCATAATTAAGTTAAAAGAAATAGCAGCAGCACGTTCATTTAACCCCACTCTATTAATCTGTTGAAAGAAAAAAATTACTACATCGTATAACGGTAGTTTTTGAAATCCGGGCAAATAAATTTCTTTACTTTTTCTACTGATAAAAGCTACAGGTGGTAATCGTAATAATATTCGTTCAAATTTGGTCAATTTTATTTGCTTTGTTTATTGGCTAAATACACATCTAAAGCTTTTCGGTATTCGTTGGCATATTGTACGTGTTGAGCAAAGTTGTTGCTAAAATTGCTGTAGCCACTAAAATCGGCTTTTGCAACAAAGAAAATATAATCTGTAGTAGGTGCATGTAACACTTCATTAAGTGTATTGCTGCTTGGTGTGCAAACAGGGCCAGGTGGTAATCCTTTATTTTTATAGGTATTGTAAGGAGAGTTTACTTTTAAATGTCCTTCTAAAACACGTTTGATGGTAAAGTCGTTCAAGGCAAAACGTATGGTAGGGTCTGCTTGTAAAGGCATTCCTTTGTGTAAACGATTCATATAAACACTAGCAATTTTGCCCTTATCGGTTGTTTTGTTGGTTTCTTCTTCTACTATAGATGCAATGGTGTACACTTCATTGGGCGTAAAACCCATATTTGCTGCTAATTGAATTCTATTTTCTTGCTCCCAAAAAGTATTAGAATAAGCTTTTATCTTAAATAAAATTTTGGTGAGACTTGCATTATAATAAAACTCGTAGGTGTTGGGAATAATAATGGTAAACAGTGTTTCAGCAGTTACGCCAAACTTTTGTAAGGAATCGTTATTGGTTAAATAGTCATAGGCATATTGAGCATCGAAATCGAAATTTTTTGCCAATAAATCCGCTAAATCTTGTGTGGTTCGTATTTTATTGATCACTAACTTAACAGAAACCTGTCTATTGCTTCTGAGCATTCTTGCTATATCTATCAAGCTTGCCCCTTTTTTTACTTCAAATTTTCCGGGTTTTAATTTATCCCAAATATTTAGTTGATTAGCTAAAAAAGAAAAAGCAAATTCGTTAGAGATGATTTCTTTCTCTTTCAATAAAGCTATTACATCTTTTGCATTATTTTTTTCTGCACTGATAACAAAACTAGTAGATGCTTGATTGAAGT
>JBMLQZ010000519.1:1498-2797 GCA_049241285.1 Chitinophagaceae bacterium
AACCTGTAATTACTGCTATAATGCTTACGATAATAAATGATCCAATAAATATTTTCTTCATATTGTACTTTAGCGTCTAAGTGTGGCTAAAAATAAATACAAATAAGCAGCATAATTGCAAATTCCAAGAATTAATTTATAGGTCTATGTTTCTAGCATAAAAAGAAAACCCTATCAATAATGCTGATAGGGTTTTTGTGTTTTCAACCAGGGGTAGTTAAAACTTATTTTGATGCTACTAAAGTTACTTTAATATCTACTTCGTTAGCAACTTTTCCAATACCATAATTAATACCAAAAGCTGTTCTATCTAATTTAAAAGAAGCTTCACCAGCAAAATTTTTAGCATCTGCAGAACTAATAGTCGCATTAAAATTTACAGGTGCAGTAACTCCTTTTAAAGTTAATTTACCTTCAATTGAAGCGGTATTAGCAGCAGTGTATTTTACATTTGTAATTTCATAAACAGCTTCAGTACCTTTTGCAAAATCAAAGAAATCTGGAGCTTTTAAATGGCCTTCTAATTTTTCACCAGCACCATCCGTTACTTTTAAACTTGCTAAATCAATAAAAAATTTACCGCCAGTTAATTTTCCACCTTGTAATTCAATTTCACCTGCCTTTAATAAAAAGTAACCAGGATGAGAGCCACCAGTTTTTGAACCTACCCACTCAATTTTACTAGATGTTGTGTTTACTTTTAAAACATCACCACCTTTTTTAGTAAAAGAAAAAATGCCAAATGTTGTAGCTACAAATGCAATAGCTAATAATACTTTTTTCATACGTTTTTTTGTTTTAAGTTTTTTTCAATAACAATTTTTATTAAAAACTGTTGCAAAATAGTTTAATTAATGTTGTAACAACGAATTTAATGCCAAATTTCCGTAAATCGATGTTTTTGTAGAAATATTCATGATTTATTCAAATATCTGATATTAAATTTTACATTTTTATCAATCAAATCTAAAATGTTTTATTTTCATTTTTGTTGATATTATTTAATTGTCAATACTTTGAATATTTAAATCATTTTTATGGAAGCCTTAATTGATTTTTTTCAGAATCTACTTGATACAAAAGGTTTTATGCCAAGATGGTCATGTGGCAAATGGACGTATTCTCATGGTTGGCTATACATTTTAAGTAATATAAATGTTGGGATTGCTTATTTAGGAATTCCTTGTATTATTGGTTTTTTTGTTAGAAAAAGAAAAGATATTCCATTTAGAAGGGTATTTTTTCTCTTTGGATTATTTATTGTTTTTGGAGGTGTTATTAGTGGATCAGTTATTATGA
>JBMLQZ010000520.1:0-1948 GCA_049241285.1 Chitinophagaceae bacterium
GTTATTTCTGCATGGCCAGTTGTTTTATCACAAATTTGTTCATAGGTAGGATTAACGACATGTCCACCACCATAACCACTTTGAACACTAATTACCCCTTCAATACGTTGAAAGAATGCTTCTGTACACCAAAAACATCCTTCACCAAAATAAGCTATTTCTGTTTTCATACCACTTTTTGTTGTTTCGTTCATATTTTTCTTTGTTGATTGTTGTGCACAAGAAACTAGACTTACAATGGCTAGAAATGTGCTACACAATATTTTTTGCATATGCTTTTGTTTATTTCAAATGATTTTATAAAACATGACTATCTTTTCATCAAATTCAATCATTCCTATTATTCAACAACACATTAATGATAAAGTTTTATATATGCAAATACGAACAAGTTTACAATGCCTTACAGCCACTCTATTACTATCTTTTTTATTAACAAGTTGTTGGCAAAATAAACAAACTATAGAACAAACAAGCGTACATGCCATTAGATTTTTACCAGGTAAAGATTTAAAAAAAGAAATACAACCATTTGTAGAAAAAAACATATAAAAGCTGGTTGGATTTCAACTTGTGTAGGCAGTTTAACCAACTATCAAATTCGATTTGCCAATCAAAACAAAGGATTTTCTGATAGTGGCTATTTTGAAATTGTTGCACTTTCTGGTACGGTTTCAGAAAATGGCAGCCACTTACACATTTCAATTAGTGATAGTAATTGTAAAACAATTGGTGGTCATTTAATGGACAATTGTATAGTTTACACAACGGCTGAAATTATTATTGAAGAAAGCAAAAAACACATTTTTAAAAGAGAAAAAGACGGCTCTACACCTTGGGAAGAATTGCAAATTGAAATAATTAAAGATTAGTACATTATATTTTTCTTGAAACAAGATTTCTCGAATAGAAATAAACTAATGAAAAGCGTTCAAATTCATTCATAAAACTTACAAGTTCTATTATCTTCGCTTCGTTATGAAAAAAGAGGTTGTATTAAGTGGCATTCGCCCAACAGGATTTTTACATTTAGGAAATTATTTTGGAGCCATGCGTAACTATGTTCGTATGCAAGATGAATACGATTGTTACTTTTTTGTTGCTAATTGGCATAGTTTAACTACTCATCCTGATACAAAAGAACTAAAAGCATCTGTACATAGAGTAATTGCAGAAAATGTTGCCTGTGGTTTAGACCCTAATAAAGTTGCTTTATACGTGCAAAGTGATATTCCTGAAATTGCAGAGCTATATCTGTATTTAAATATGTTGGCCTATAAAGGTGAACTTGAAAAGACGGTTACTTTTAAAGAAAAAGTACGTTTAAACCCAGATAATGTAAATGCTGGATTACTTACTTATCCTGTATTACAAGCTGCTGATATTTTAATACATAGAGCAACCAAAGTGCCTGTAGGAAAAGATCAAGAGCAACATTTAGAAATGGCAAGAAATTTTGCTCAAAGATTTAATCATAGATACGGAAATATTTTACCAGAACCTCAAGCCTTTAATTATGGGGGTGAATTAGTAAAAATTTTAAGTTTAGATGGTAATGGAAAAATGAGTAAAAGTGAAAATCAAATGAACACTTTGTACTTAGCAGATACTGATGAAATGCTTCGTAAAAAAATTATGAAAGCAAAAACCGATCAAGGGCCTGCAGAAACCAATAGCACCAAACCAGATTACATTGAGAATTTGTTTACATTAATGCAATTGGTTAGCAAGCCAGATACATACGCCAAATTTAACGACGACTTTAACGCAAGCAGTATAGGAAATTGCATTATTAGATATGGTGATATGAAAAAGCAATTGGCTGAAGATATGGTACAATTTATTACACCTATTAGAGAAAGAGCAGCTGAAATTCAACATAATCAGCAATTATTATCTAGTATAATTGAACAAGGAGCTACAAAGGCAAGAGTAAGTGCAAAAGCTA
>JBMLQZ010000521.1:0-2798 GCA_049241285.1 Chitinophagaceae bacterium
GTATTGTTAATTGATGATGGAAGCAATGATAACAGTTGGCAAGTAATTACTTCAATTGCCCAAAAAAATAATGCGTTTAAAGGCATTAAATTTCAAAGAAATTATGGTAAAAGTGCCGCTTTGAATGAAGGGTTTAAAGCTGCTAAAGGCGATGTTATTATTACGATGGATGCAGATATGCAAGATAGTCCAGATGAAATTCCGGCTTTACGCAAAATGATTATTGAAGAAGGATATGATTTAGTAAGTGGCTGGAAACAAAAGCGATTCGATAACAAATTCACTAAAAATTTACCTTCTAAATTATTTAACGCAGCAGCAAGAAGAAGTTCCGGTATTTATTTACACGATTTTAATTGTGGATTAAAAGCATATCGAAAAAAAGTAGTAAAAAGTATTGAGGTTTATGGAGAAATGCATCGTTACATTCCTGTATTGGCAAAATGGGCTGGGTTTAAAAAAATTGGTGAAAAAGTAGTAGAACATCGTCCAAGAAAATATGGTGTTACAAAATTTGGATGGGAGCGTTTTATCAATGGATTTTTAGATCTTACTACCATTACTTTTTTAAATAAATTCGGAAAAAGACCGATGCACTTTTTTGGGTTATATGGTACACTTTGTTTTTTAATAGGTTTTTTTATTAGCTTGTATTTAGCAGGCTCTAAAATGCTAGATGCTAATTTTTCATTAACCAATAAACCAGGATTTTATATTGGATTAACCATTATGGTTATTGGTATGCAATTATTTTTAACAGGGTTTGTTGCAGAATTGGTGAGTAGAAATGGTGCTGATAGAAATGTTTATTTAATTGAAGAAAAGCTAGGATTAGCTTAATGCAAATCTGTAGAAAATCATATGACAGCACAACAAAAAGTAGTTATTATTGGTCCTGCACATCCCTTACGTGGAGGATTAGCTTCATTTGATGAGCGTTTAGCAAGGCAGTTTCAACAGCAGGGATTTAATACAACCATTTATACCTTCTCATTACAATATCCAGATTTTATTTTTCCTGGCACAACACAATATTCTACCGAGCCTAAACCAACAGATATTCAAATTAAAGTATGTATAAATTCTGTAAATCCATTTAACTGGTTAAAGGTTGGGTTCGAACTAAAAAAAATTGCTCCTGATATTATTGTTGTTCGTTATTGGCTGCCATTAATGGGGCCATGTTTAGGTAGTATTTTAAGATTGGTGAAGTTAAATAAACACACAAAAGTTATTTGTATTGCTGATAATGTTATTCCACATGAAAAAAGGGTAGGAGATACCATTTTTACCAAATATTTTTTTAAGCCTGTTGATGCTTTTGTAACCATGAGTGCTAAAGTTTTGCAAGACTTAAAAAGCTTTACAAATAAGCCATCTCAGCAAATTGTACATCCACTATACGATAATTTTGGTATAGCAATCAATAAACAATTGGCCAGAAAAAAATTAGGCTTGCAAGAAGATGCTCAAATTATTTTGTTTTTCGGATTTATTAGAAAATATAAAGGGTTAGATATGTTGTTTGATGCTATGCAAATACTACAGCAAAAACAAACCACATCATCTATAAAACTATTGGTTGCAGGAGAGTTTTATGAAGATAAAGAACCCTATTTAGAACAAATAGAAAAATTGCAAATTCAAAACCAACTTATTGTAAGAACAGATTTTATTGCCGATAGTGAAGTTGCTTGGTATTTAAGTGCTGCCGATTTTGTAATTCAGCCCTATAAAAATGCAACACAAAGTGGCGTTACTCCCTTGGCATATCATTTCGAAAAGCCAATGTTGGTAACGAATGTAGGTGGTTTGCCCGATTTGGTTCCAGATAAAAAAGTGGGATTAATTGCAGAACCAAACGCTCATTCCATTGCAGAAAAAATTGAAGAATTATATCAATTAGGAGAAGCCTTTTTTTTACCACATCTTCGTATTGAAAAACAAAAATATAGTTGGGAAATATTGGTGAATACCATTCATCAATTATCTATAGTATCTTAATAATATTCTACATGATTTACCGTAGTAAAGCACCCTTACGTATTGGATTAGCAGGTGGAGGAACAGATGTTAGTCCTTATAGCGATGAATTTGGTGGAGCAATCTTAAACGCAACACTTTCTTTATACGCTCATGCATCAATTGAACCCATTGAAGGTAATAATATCATTATTCAAGCCCTTGATAGAAAAGAAGAAGAACGTTACGATTGGGCAGCTGAACTACCCATTAACGGCACGTTAGATTTATTGAAAGGCGTTTATAATCGAATACAAAAAGATTACGGTTTGCCATTAACTAGTTTTAAGTTAAGCACTTTTGTAGATGCACCAGCAGGTAGTGGCTTAGGTACATCATCAACTTTAGTAGTGGCAATTATTGGTGCTTTTGTAGAGATGTTAAAACTGCCATTAGGTGATTATGATATTGCACACTATGCTTATGAAATTGAACGGAATGATTTAAAGTTAAGTGGTGGAAAGCAAGACCAATATGCAGCTACATTTGGTGGTGTTAATTTTATGGAGTTTTATGGAAACGATAAAGTAATTGTAAACCCACTAAGAATAAGACAAGAGTATTTGAATGAATTAGAAAACAATCTTGTCTTGTATTATACAGCAACCAGTAGAGAAAGTGCCACCATTATAAAGGAACAACAAAGCAATGTGCTGCAAAAAGATAATAAGTCTGTTGATGCAATGCATCAATTAAAAGAGCAATCTAAAATGATGAAAGAGGCTTTGTTAAAAGGTCGTTTACATGAAATAGGAGAGATTCTCGATTATGGCTTT
>JBMLQZ010000522.1:0-238 GCA_049241285.1 Chitinophagaceae bacterium
ATTAATTACATCTTTGTTTTTCTTATGGGGATTTGCACACAACTTAGATCCTATTTTAATTCCACATTTAAAAAAATCATTTACGCTAACCACCACTCAAGCTTCTTTGGTAGATTCTTCTGTATTTATAGCCTATTTTATTATGGCGTTACCAGCAGGTTTTATTATGAAAAAGTTTGGTTACAAAATGGGTATCATTACGGGTTTGCTCCTATTTGCTATAGGAGCATTTTTATTT
>JBMLQZ010000522.1:248-1125 GCA_049241285.1 Chitinophagaceae bacterium
GGTGTTGTTAGGGCTGTCATTATATGCAGTTGGAGCATTTTTATTTGTACCAGCTGCAACAATCAATCGTACGTATTCTTTTTAGTAGCATTGTTTATTATAGCTTGTGGGTTAACAATTTTAGAAACAGCTGCTAATCCGTATGCAGCATCATTAGGCGATTCTGCTACTTCAGCACAGCGTTTAAATTTAGCACAATCATTCAATGGCTTAGCTGCTGCATTAGCACCTATTGTTGGTGCAAGAATTATTCTTACCAAAGGTTATACCGATGTTGAATTAAATGCCATGACAGAAACTGCCAGAAAATTTGCATTAGCCTCTGAAGCTTCTTCTGTTAAAACGCCTTATATCATTTTAGGTATTGTATTGGTTGCCATTGCCATCGTTTTTGCATTAACCAAATTACCTACCATTCAAAACGAAGAAGCCTCTACAACGAGTAGCAGTATTTTTCATGCACTTAAAAACAAGCATTTAAGTTGGGCTGTTGTTACACAGTTTTTTTATGTGGGTGCACAAGTATCGGTATTTAGTTTATTCATTTTATATGCAACAAAAAGTGCAGGTTTAACAGAAGTAGTAGCGGCAGATTTTTTAGGAGCTTGTGGTATTGCTTTTTTAATTGGTAGATTTTTAGGAACTATATTGATGAAATTTATAGCACCAAATGTACTGTTGGCAATATATGCAGCAACAAACATACTGTTGTGTGTTGTAGCTATTACAGCAACAGGAATGATTACTGTTTACACCATTATTGGTATCTGTTTCTTCATGTCAATAATGTTCCCAACCATATTTGCATTAGGCATTAAAGATTTAAAAGGCGACACAGAATTTGGTAGTAGCTTAATTATCATGTCCATTGTTGGTG
>JBMLQZ010000523.1:0-4483 GCA_049241285.1 Chitinophagaceae bacterium
ACTTGGTGGGATGAACAGAATATGCAGTGAGTTCTTTTTACTTGCTTTGATGATATTCTATTCGATTGCCTACTGTTGCTCCAAATTCAAAAATTTCTAACTCACTACCCACATTCTGCATCCATGCTTCTCCAATAAATTCTATCTTAGTTACAACTGATTTTTTCAATAAAATCGATGCAGATTTTTTAATATCGAGATTTCTTTTGTCACCAGTTTTTAAAGAATTTAATGAACCGTAATTGATTACTTGGTTAGGTTTTGTTTCTAAACAAATAGCAAAAAGTCCGTAACCTTCAGATAGCCAACCATAAGTATTATCTGAAAAAATAATAGTCCAATAATGAAAAACAGTTTCTTGCATCCAGACTCTCGATCCCCCTATCACTTCAAAGTTTTTATTTTGCCAATTGCCCTTCATCCCAATATTAATAGGCGATACAGTATTGGTAAAGCTAGCATATGCTGTTAGTTGAACAGCTTTTTTGGGTTCATTTTGTACTACAGATTTACAATTATTGCATACTGCAAAATTGGTAAAAACATGTTTAAAAACAACAGCTTCATTGCAACTAGGGCATTGATATTTTTGATAAAGTACTCCCATAAATTAGCGTTGAATAAAATGTTGTTCTACAATAGTTGCTTCAAAAAAAGTTATTAATTCTTTGAAAATAGTTTGAACAGTTCCATCGTTGTTTCTTAAATAATTACTCAAGTAAATATCTAAGTTTATTTTACCAAATTCTGGCCATGTATGAATAGAAATATGGCTTTCACTCAAGCATATTACTGCTGTAAAACCTGCAGGTAAAAAATTATGATATACCTCGCCTAAATTTTGTAACTCAAATTGTGTTATTAATTTTTCAATACATGCTTTAAACTGCTCGTAAGAAGATAGCAAACTAACATTGCTAGATTGTAGCGTTGCTATTATATGAATTCCGGGTAAATACTCGTTCATTCAAAATTGTTTCGGTGGGTGAATATATTATTTTTTTATGTTTCTTAAAATATTCAGTGATTGTTTTTAAGTTTTATTCATACACAACAATTCTATTACCGTTTGTGTGTCATTTTTTACCATTTGTGAAACATAAAATTCCATTGTTCCTGAAAATATATTTTTAATTATCATGCTTGCGTATACCTTTACAATATCAATTTAAATAGAGCAACCTGCTCACACAAAATGAACTATCAAACCAATTTACTCTTGTCTAACTTTCGTCAAAGAGTAAAACCACCTTCCAATTTTACTATATAGAATTGTACGTTCTGCGTATTGCTATTTTATTGCTTTTTACAAAAAATTGTGTACAACTTTTAGTTGCTTCATAGCTGCATTAAATAGGCATTTCTGTAAACCATTTTTCAATTTTAATAATCAATTATTTAATCATCACTTAAAACAAAGCAATTATGAATGCTGGAGATTTTTTTCTACAGTACTGGTGGTTACTAGTACTTGTACTGTCAATTGTATTTTACAAATTTATTTTACGAGTCTTTTTTGGAATGGTCATTGTTCCTGAAAACAGATTGGGCTTGGTAACCAAAAAGTTTGTGCTTTTTGGTGCCAACAAAGAATTGCCAGATGGTAGAATTATTGCTACCAAAGGCGAAGCTGGCTTTCAAGCAAAAACATTAGCACCTGGTTTGTATTGGGGTATGTGGCCTTGGCAATATGGTGTAGATATGCAACCATTTACAGTAATTCCTGAAGGAAAAATTGGATTGGTTTTGGCAAACGATGGTGCTGAAATTCCTACTGGTGCTATTTTAGCTAGAAAGGTTGAAAGTGATAACTTTCAAGATGCTGAAAAGTTTTTAGAAAATGGTGGACAAAAGGGTAGACAAACAGCCTATATTACTGCTGGTACCTATCGTATAAACACTTATGCATTTAGTATTACGATAGCCGATATGGTAATTATTCATGAAAACATGGTGGGTATTGTAACCACATTAGATGGACACCCAATTGAAAGTGGACAAATAGCAGGTAAGTTTGTTGAAGGTCATAATAATTTCCAAGACTTTGATAGCTTCCTTAAAAATGATGGTAACAGAGGTTTACAACCATCTATAATTTTAGCTGGTAGTTACAATATTAATCCATGGGCTATTCAAATTGAAGAAGTGCCAATGACTGATGTGCCTATTGGTTATGTAGGTGTGGTAATTAGTTATATTGGTCAAGATGGAAAAGACTTAACAGGAGATTCTTTTAAACATGGTAACATTGTTGAAAAAGGATACAGAGGTGTGTGGATGCAGCCTTATGGACCAGGTAAATATCCTATTAATAAATACACCATGAAGGTTGAATTAGTGCCTACTACAAACCTTGTATTAAACTGGGCAAATGCTAGAAGTGAAAGTCATCAACTAGATAAAAACTTAAGTACTATTACAGTTCGTTCAAGAGATGGTTTCCCTTTTAATTTAGATGTTAGTCAAATTATACATATTCCAGCTAATGAAGCACCTAAAGTAATTGCTCGTTTTGGAAGTATGAATAATCTAGTTAGTCAGGTTTTAGAGCCAACAATTGGTAACTATTTTAGAAACTCAGCACAAGATAGTGATGTAATTTCTTTCCTTTCTACACGTAAAGAAAGACAAAGCAGTGCCAAAAATCATATACGTGAAGTATTGGATGAATACAATGTAAATGCAGTAGATACTTTAATTGGAGATATTGTTCCACCAGAAGCATTGATGAAAACTTTAACTGATAGAAAAATTGCAGAGGAAGAGCAAAAAACCTATCAAACCCAAAAAATGGCACAAGAGCAAAGGCAAGGAATGGAAAAAGAAACTGCCATTGCAGATATGCAAAAAGAAATTGTAAAAGCACAGCAAAGTGTAGAAATTGCTCAACGTACAGCTGATGCTACAGTTAAAAAAGCAGAAGGTGATGCCAATAGCTTAAAATTACAAGTTGATGCAGAAGCTACTGCTACTAAAATGAGAGCAAATGCTGAGGCAGAAGCCACCAAAGCAAGAGCAGGTGCACAAGCAGAAGCTACAAAACTAAATGCAAGTGCCGATGCTGAACAAATTTCTAAAACGGGTTTGGCAGAAGCAGAAAAAATTATGGCAATTGGTAAAAGTACAGCTGAAGCCTATGAGTTGCAAGTAAAAGCCATGGGTGGAGATAATTTTACTCGTTTTAAAGTAACCGAAGAAATTGGTAAAGGAAATATTAAAGTAATACCAGATATTTTAATTGGTGGTGGTAATGGAACAGATGGAGGAATTAATGGATTATTAGGAATGAAATTGATGGAACTGATGGAAGTTAAAAACAAAAAAGAATCAGAATAATCATTTGTACCTTAATAAATAATTTCAATAGAAAGCTGTCTCAAAAATGGGGCAGCTTTTTTTATTTCATGATGTTTTGAATACTGTTATTGATTTTTTCGAATACAATTCAACAGGTTTCAATTCATCGGTTTTGGTATCAAAAACTGGTAAAAGCGTTTCAAATTCAAAAAATAAAATGCATTGTTCGACTCAAATTATGTTTTGAAGCGACAACCCTTTTGTAGCAGAATACTTTTGAACCGTTAAAAAATTTGCTACAGCTGTAGCCTTTAAAATGTAAAAGTATGATGCATTTATTTAAAAAAATTACGCAACCTGTAGTGTTGAATTGGCACTCAGATTTATTGCTGAGTATTCCAAGAATTGTTTGTGGATACTTACTTACTACCGATTTTGGTTCAGATAAATTTGGTATGCCATGGTCTGATCCTGATAAAAATTTACAGTTTTTTGAAGTGGTATTTTGGTTTCCTGAAGATGTTGCTAGCTATGGAGGCATTTTTGCCCTATTTCCTAATTTTTTTGCATGGATGGCTGCATTTAGTGAAGCTGTTGGTGGTTTATTATTAGTAGTAGGATTTCAAACTAGAATTGCTGGTGCTTTACTTGTTGCAACTATGTTAGGAGCCATTTTTCTTCAACAAATACAAAGTGGATTGTGGAATACATTACCACCTTTAGGGTTTTTATGGGTAGGCTTGTTCGCTTTAACTCTTGGCTCAGGAAGATTTGGTATAGATTATTTCATCTCAAAAAAAATGAATCATGCAAAAAAATAATTCTTATTACTTTTTACTTGTTTTTATAATACTAACTATAACAAGTTGTGTTCAAAAAAAGCAGTCTAAAGTATTGGTGTTGAAAGTAACAACTGCCAATGAAAAAAATATTGATTCTATTGGTGTTAGAGGCAATTGGAAGCCATTAAGCTGGAGAAAAGATTTTACATTAACACCTATTGTAAAAGATTCTTTATATACAGCAACATTCACTATTGAAACGGGTTATAAGTTTATAGAAATTAAGTTTTCAAAAAATGGTGAACTAGAATTAGCTAATGAAACTAATAGACGGGTTTACTTCAGTGAAACTGATACTACATTCTATAATGCTACATATAACGTTGCTCCATAAACTTATCCAT
>JBMLQZ010000524.1:0-11913 GCA_049241285.1 Chitinophagaceae bacterium
GCAATTGTTTATGAAGCAATTGATTAAAGAAGTTGTTGCCAATTATGCTGTTGATGGTATTCAAGGCGATGATCGTTTGCCAGCAATGCCTGCAGAAGGAGGATATGATTCTTACACATCGCAATTATATTTATTAGAAACAGGCAATTTGCCACCTGCTGAGTGTAGAGAAAAAAATTGGCTTCAGTGGAAAGCCAATCAGCTAAATGCTTTTGGAAAATCTATTTATCAATTAGTGAAAAAGCAAAGAGCTACTTGTTTAGTTACATGGTCACCAAGTGTTTATCCTTGGAGTAAAGAACAATACTTACAAGATTGGCCTACTTGGGTAAAAGAAGGTTATGCAGATTATATATTACCTCAATTATATCGATATGATATTAAAGCGTATGAAAAAGTATTGTTACAACTAAAATCACAAGTAACGCCAAGTCAAATGAATAAAATTTTTCCAGGAATTTTAACATCATTAGGTGATGGTTATTTGGTAAATCAACAATTCTTACAAGAAATGATTCAATTAAACAGAAAGCATGGATTTAAAGGTGAATGTTGGTTTTACTATGAATCGCTTAATAAAATTCCATCAATATATTAATGAATAAAAAATTTTCACTTATGATACGTATTGCTTCATTAGTTATGATTTGTTTTTTAGCATCATGTTCTAAAAAAGTAGAATCTACTACTATTATTCCTCCTGTTGTTCAACCACCTGTTACACCCAAACCTACTTTAATTACTTTACCAGCAGGTTGGAAATTGAGCACCACTTATGGTACAAATTTTCCAACTGGAATTCAAGTATACCAGTTCGATACAATTCATGCTGGCAGACAGGTTAAAGCTGTTTGTGTTGCTTATGATAGTAAAGTAACTACTATTGATTTTAAACCTGTATTATCTGCAACTGCTATTACTCCTACGGCATTTGCAGCAGCTGAATCTGGAACAATTTATGCATGTATGAATGGAGGATATTTTGGATCGAATCAATCGTTTAGTTTAGTAAAATATAATAATACTGTTAGCTCTCCTAATATTAAAGCACTTACAAGATCATTTAATGGAAGTAACACTTCCTATTTTCCTACAAGAGCAGCATTTGGTATAACAGCCACAGGGTCTCCATCTGTTGCTTGGATATATAATGTAGGTACTGGAAACAATTTAATTTATAGTTATCCTAGTCCTAGTCCTAATTTATTAAACACAGCTCCACAACCACAACCATCAGAAACGTTTCCTGCAAATGGTACGGTTTGGAATACTGTAAGTGCCATAGGCGGATCTCCTGTATTAATTAAGAATAATAACATTCAAATTACAGCTGCAGAAGAATTAATTGAGGTAAACAATACAAGTTCAAGACCTAGATCTGCTATAGGATATAACTCAAATGGTATTGTGATGCTTTTAGCTGTTGAGGGAGATAATGCTCCTACTTACACAGGAATTAACTTGGCAGATTTAGCTTCTATGCTAAAAAATCTTGGTTGTACAGAAGCAATTAATTTAGATGGTGGAGGATCTACCTCTTTAGTTATTAACGGTACTAGAACTGTTAGACCAGGCGATAACGGTGTTGAAAGACCAGTTGTAAGTGCAATTATTATTAAGCAAAAATAACCGTGCTGAAAACATAAAGGGTACTACACTTTAAACTGATAGTACCGTACCCTTTGTTATTTATTGAAGATTAATTATCTAAATGCTTGAATCATTCCCATGCTTTCAATAGCCATTTTTTGATTGTATTCAAACGTAAGTTTTTTGTGATTTATTACATCTACAATGGTTCCAATTAAACACAAACCACCTGTAAATAAATACAAAATGCCCATTCCTATTTGTCCTAAAACAAACCGCTGAACGCCACCAACGGCAATAAAACCAATAATACAGCAAATTAAAATTGTTTCAGCTTTTTTGCGTTTGCCATTATAAACCGAAGCAAAAGTTTGTAATTGTTGTGGGGTTAAATCTGCTGTAAATGCTTGTAAATAAGCCAACTCATCAGATTCAACTGATGGAATAAGATTAATTAAGTTTGCGTGCATGTTGATGGTTTTGGTTTTTGAATACTAGTGTAAATATTCTACACAATATAATACAAATTGCAAATATTCCCAATGGATGTGCTTGAAACGATTTTAAAAATTGAAAATGTAAAGCATAATGAATAGAGTGACCAATTCCACAACCGAAACAACTATTAAATCCTATCCATTTAAAAACACAAAAACTTGTGCTAGTTGTTGCAACATCCATACAATACAAAGTAATGATTGCAGCACTAAAAAACAACAGCTCAATATGTTTTAATAAATATTTGAATATTGATTGTATATAAAACATTGGTTGAATTATTTTCCAAAAGCAGCAATATTACTACTGAATATTTTAACAGCAATTGCCAATAGAATTACGCCAAAAAATTTGCGAACAGCTAATAAACCTGCAGGTCCTAAGGCTTTTTCAATAACGGTTAAAGATTTTAAACCAATATAAATAATTGCCAAGTTTATTAAAATGCCTAGCATAATAACTAGATTATCATAGTTGGCTTTTAAGCTCATTACTGTTGTTAAAGTACCACTACCTGCAATAACAGGAAAAGCAATGGGCACAACATTTCCAGCCTTTCCATCTTTATCTGCCTTGAAAATTTCATGTCCTAAAACCATTTCTAAACCAAGTAAAAAAATGACGATAGAACCTCCTACAGCAAACGAACGAATATCTAGTCCTAAAATTTTTAAAAAGCTTTCACCAAAAAATAAAAAAGCAATCATTAATGCTCCAGATACAAGAGTAGCTTGTGTAGATTTTATACCTCCCATTTTTTCTTTTAAAGAAATGAGTAAAGGAATAGAGCCTACAATGTCTATTACAGCAAATAAGGTAAAAGTTATTGTTAGTAATTCATCAAGCTTAAAACTCATGGTAACTGTTTTTGTAAATGTACAAAACAATTCAACCCTTTATTAAGGTCTTAGTTTGCCAATTATATTTTACTATTTTAAGGTAGATGGTTTGTGTTGTTCACTAGTTTCAGGTTCTATGTTATGTAAAATGGAATAGTTAAAACCTTGAGCTGTTTTTGTTAATTTAACTACACAACCATAATACAACTTAAACTCATCGAAAGATTTTTGTAAAGGCGTGTTGGTAATATATGAAAGAATGCTTCTAATAACGCCGCCGTGTGAAACAATTGCAGCAGGAAGTACATCGTTAGATATAGAGCTAAAATAATTTGTTACCCTAGAATATAAATCAATATAACTTTCACCATTTGGCATTGGGATATTTACAAAATCATTCATGAAAGGATCTAAATCTTTTTTATCAATGGCATCCCAATGTTGCATTTCCCAAATACCACAATTAATTTCTTTTAAATGTGGATGATGAATAATGGTATTGTTAGGAAATAATGTTGCAGCTAACTTACTACAACGTTGTAATGGACTACTATAATATGCTTGAAAATTATCTGGCAAAACCTTTTTAATTAAAGAGGCTTCATGTAAAAATGTGTCGGTAACTTCTAAATCTGTTTGACCATAACATATGCCCTTAGTTACTTTTGGTGTGGTATGTCTTATTAAATATATCTCCATAAATCAATAGTACATTGAAAGTAACAAACAACCATCATGATTGTTGTTTATGTAAATTTTAATATTATTAAAGTACCTATATAAAAAGTAATTTCACAAATTTGCTGTGTAGCACCAAGGCAATCACCTGTGTATCCACCAATCCACTTTTTGAAATAAAAACCAGCTAAATATTGAACAACAATCATCAATGGAATACTGAGTAAAAATATTGTTGGAAGAAATACACATGGAATAAAGGCTCCTATTAAGGCTATAAACATTTCATTCCAAGATAATTTTCTATTGGCCAAGGGTTTGCTTTTACTGCTATCAATATCTTGTACATATGTTAATTGCTGCATGGTAAAAACAGCCATACAACGGCTAATGCTATGGGCTGCAATAATACTTGCTATAAAAAATGGTAGATGAATTAATGACTGAATAGATTGAAGCAGTAAGAACTTTATAGTAATTATACCTATCAATCCAATTACACCATAAGTACCCAATCTACTATCTTTCATAATGGTTAGAATTTTTTCTTTATTCCAACCACCACCAAATGCATCACAGCTATCGGCAAAACCATCTTCATGAAAAGCGCCTGTTAATAAAATGCTTGCCAACATTGAAAAAGCAATAGCCAAATTTGTTGAAAATATATAGCTGGCAAGCCAAAAAATACAAGCACTAAAACCACCAACAATAATTCCAACCCAACTAAAGTATCTAGCAGACTGTTGTAACATACCTTCATGATAAGGTAAGTTTTTACCTACAGGTATTCTGGTAAAAAACATGATGGCTGTTAAGAAAATTTGAACTTCTTTTTTCATTATTGAATGCTAGAAATGTTTGCACTTTCAAAGCTAGCCATTTCTTGAACCATTAATGCAGCCGATTGCAAAAGTGGTATAGCTAATGCAGCACCTGTGCCTTCTCCAAGCCTTAATCCTAAGTTCAATAAAGGTTTTGCTTGTAAATATTCTAACATTTGCTCATGCCCTTTTTCGCTGCTACTATGTGCAAAAACACAATTATGTATAACTGTTTCATCAATCTTTAAAGCAACCAATAAAGCTGCTGTAGCAATAAAACCATCCACCACAATTACCATATTTTGTTTAGCCGCTTGTAAATATGCACCCACCATCATGGCAATTTCAAAGCCACCAATTTTAGCTAATAAAAGAATAGGTTTATTTGCTGTAAATTGAAGTTGGTGCTTTTGAAATACTTTAACCAAAGTATCTATTTTAATAGATAATTGTTCATCAGTAACTCCTGTTCCTCTGCCAACACATTCTTCAATAGCAATACCTGTAATTGCACTCATTATTAGCGATGCTGCAGAAGTGTTACCTATACCCATTTCTCCAAAACCAATGGTGTTGCATTCTTTTTCAGCCAAAGTGTCAACTATATTTTTTCCGTATTTAATAGCTAGGTGCACCTGCTCTTCTGTACAAGCATTTTTCTCTAAATAATTATTGGTGCCGTAATCAATTTTTAAATTCAAGAAATGATTATTGTATAAGTCTTCATCAAAATCTTCATTAACACCAGCATCTACCACTATTAAACCAATTTGATGTTGCTTGGTAAAAACATTTATGGCTGCACCACCCTGTAAAAAATTCAATACCATTTGAGCTGTTACTGCTTGAGGATATGGATTTACTAAACCAGTTGCAGCAATGCCATGATCTGCTGCAAAAACAACCATATGAGGATTGCTTACGGTAGGTTGAATACTATTTTGAATAACACCCATTTGTAATGCAATAGTTTCTAAAAGCCCCAAAGCACCAAGGGGCTTTGTTTTATGATTGATGATGCGTTGTAATTGTTCAGCTACTGACATGATAGATAATTCTTAATTTTATGAAAGATGAATTTTTTGTTGAATTTGATAGCGTAAAATGTATAAGCAATCTATGCATAAGCAATCTTCGTAACTATTTTCAATGATGGATTTTTCTTCATAAGAAAGTTGAATTTGATTGCATTGACATTCAAGAATATTACCAACTTTACACTCAAAATTTTTGTTGCATTTTGCACAAACTTTTATTTCATGTATGGGCATTGTATAAAGTATTAAAGCGTATTAAAACTAAAATTAACTAGCTTTAATACGCTTTCAAAAAAAGGAATAATAGTTTACCAATTTATTGTAAGCCCGGTATTGAACATTAATGGAATAGAATTAAATCCTCTTAAATCATGAAACCTTCTATTCGTAATATTTTGTACATCAGCATAAAATTTTACATGTTCATTTAGTGTATAATCAGCATATGCTCCTACAATAAAGTAGTCATCTAAAGTAACATCTGGTCTTCTGTATCCACCAATATCTTGTCTGCTGCTTACGTATTTAGCATTTATACTTACAAACAACGCTTTAGTAAATTGATAGTTTGCTGTAACATTAACATTATGCTTAGGTCGTCTTAATAAATAGGTATAAGATGTATCCTTAAAAGTTATTCTGTTTTGGGTATTTTCTTCACCACTAATCCATGTGTAATTAGCAGTCATTGAAAGTTTTTTAGTAATGTTCCAATTCATTTCATATTCTAACCCTCTAGCATATTGGCTTGCAAAATTAAAATAACCAGTTGGGTAACCATTTGTTGTAACGTTGCTATAATCTATGCCATCAGTAACATCTCTATAAAAAAATACTAAACGATTACTGTATCCATTTTTTTTATATTGAGTACCTACTTCATAGTTTACACTTTTTTCTGGTTTTAGATTTGTATTTCCACCAATGCCTGGTCCAGCAAATAATTGGTATAAGCTAGGTGCTTTAAAGGCCGTTGCAACACTTGCAAAAACCCTAAGATTGTTGTTAATGCTATAAGATGGATTAAAAGAATATGTGTAATTATTTCCATATTTAGAATGCTTATTGTATCTACCACCTAATTCTACATTAAAACCATGATGGTTAAAGGATACAGAGCTATACATGGCAAATTGATTCATAGAAGTATCGTTAAAACGAGAACTAAACGGACCAAACTGGCTAAGTGAGTTAAAACTACTAAAGAAAGAAGCATACCTATAATCTGAACCCATTAATACGGTTACATATTTACCCAATTTTATGTTGCCGTAAATTTCTCCAAACTGTGCTATGGAGTTAAATTTTGTTAATGAAAAGCTAGTTGTATTAGGTATTGTAGCATTGTCATCTAAAATTCTATTCGATTTTGTATACTGATAATTAGCTACAATACTAAACTTGTCTTTTTTTACATGTAGGCCTAAACCACTAATATGGCTCTTACTAAAATTAGTACTGTTTCGTTTATCATTAAATGCACCAGCATCAATACCAGCTTTGTATTCACTGTATTGGGTAAATGCTTTTAGCGTTACAAATTTATTTGCTGCATATTGTATACTGCCATTTGTTGCTAAACCATCGTAAGAATCGTTATCAAAATTTCTTCCAGCTTTACTACTGTCAAATGCTGCAGAAAAGCCATCCGACTTTAATTTCGAAAATCTAGTTGTGTACATCCATTTGCCCACTTTGCCAAATAGTTGTAAGTTTTGCTTACTAGTATTTCTATTTCCTGCACCTATTCCTGCTTTTACATTAAAAGGCTTATTGGTATTGGCTTTTATTGAAATAATATTTACTACACCAGCAATAGCATCACTACCATATAAAGTAGATTGAGCACCTTTACATACTTCAATTCTTTCTATATCATTAATAGAAAATAAGTTTAAGTCAAAGTCACCATTAATTTGAGAAGGGTCGTTAACTGGTATTCCATCCAATAAAATCAATGCTTTTCCGCTAGCGGCACCTCGAACAAATAAAGATTGATTGGTTCCTAAATTATTGAGTGCACCATTAATGGTAATACCTACTTGTTCGTTTAATAGTTGGGCAACTGTTTTGCCCCCACTTTTTTCAATTTGCTCTTTTGTAATTACTGTTACAACCTTACCTGTTTGCGATTGTTTCTGTTCAATTTTGTTTGCAGTTACAATTACTTGGTCTAGATTTTTACCTTGTAGTGTGTCTTGTTGTTGTGCAAAAATGTTTGAGCTACTGTAAATAAGTAGCGCTGAAAGGAGCGTTAGTTTTTTGCTCATTGTTTTTTGTTTTTAAAGTGTAACAATGAGCTTTCAGGAAAATAAAAAAACGGAGAAATATAAACGGCTGTCTGCAGCTAGCCTTTTACATTCCATGCTTTTCACCCGAAAGCCGTGAATGAAATTGTAAAAGGCAGGTCTTCTGACTTTGGCATAACACTTCACCTTCCCGTTTCTTACACAGTGGTTTTTTTGAAGTTGTTTTTATATAGAAAAATATAAAAACTGCCTTACAGCTACGGGGATAGTCCTAGATTTTCACTAGATTCCCTTTTAATTTTAAAAAACCAGTTACACCAATTTTTTAAAAACCAATTACACAACAAATGTGGTGTATTGATTTGAATTATTCAAAATTGTTTTATAAAACTCATTTTAAATTGTTTAACAAAAAAAACAACCATTTCAATTAAACCTTTTTACTATTTTCAGCGTCTACTAGTTAAAATAAAAATATCATGAAACAAATAACTAAAGTATTGAGTGTTGCTTTATTAATGGCAACTCCTTTTTTTATCAATGCACAAACAACACAAACAACTCCAGCACCTGCTCAAAAAGAAAAGGTAAAAGAGCGTTTAAAAAATATGACGCCTGAGCAAAAACAAGCTGTTAAAGAGAAAGCCAAAGAAAAGTGGGACGAAAAAACGCCAGAAGAAAAGGAAGTAATGAAACAAAAAATGAAAGCAAAATGGGATGAAAAATCACCTGAGGAAAAGGATGCAATGAAACAAAAACTAAAGGCAAAAATGGATAGTGCTTCTCCTGAACAAAAAGCAAAATGGAGAAAAAGATTAGCAGAAAAAAGAAACGGATAATACATTTATAAATAGAAATTGAAAGAGGTAAAACAATATTGTTCTACCTCTTTTTTGTTTTAATCGTTTACAAACCTGAATTATCTTACTTTCAGTTTTAGAAATAATAATGAAAACACTATGCAGTCGAATGGCCAAAAACTAAACTTATTTTCTTTTACAATGATAGTAGTGGGTCTTGTAATTGGTATGGGAATATTTAGAACAGCAGCCACTTCTGCAAAAAACGCAATTGAACCATCTGTATATTTTGCTGCTTGGATTATTGGTGGTTTTGTTGCTTTATGTGGAGCATTAACTTATGCAGAAATTGGTAGTAGATATCCTGTAACTGGTGGCTATTATAAAGTATTTTCTTATGCGTATCATCCTAGTATTGCATTTGCTATTAACTGTATCATTCTAATTAGTAATGCTGCAAGTTTAAGTGGAGTGGCTTTAATTGGTAGTGGATATATTACCAAATTATTTCCTCAATATGAATGGACAGATGTGCACAAAGCACTCATTAGTTGTGTGGCTATTTTTATATTTTATGGTATTAATTTAATGGGTTTGAAAATGAGTAGCAAAGCTCAAAACATACTCATGATTATTAAAATGGGAATGATATTGGTGCTTATAAGTGCTTTATTTTTTCCAGAAGTATACGCTATTAATACAAGCAAAGAAATAACTGAGCCTATAGTAAATACAGCAAACAATATGAGCTGGATTCAGAGTTTAGGAATAAGCCTTATTGCTGTTTCGTTTACTTATGGTGGCTATCAGCAAACCATCAATTTTGGAAACGAAGTGCATGAGCCATCTAAAAATATTCCCAAAGGCATATTTATGGGTATTGCAATAATCATAGCCTTATACTTACTTGTAAACCTGAGTTATTATATGGTTATTGGTTTTGAGAATATGAAAAACGAAAGAGAAATTGCTTATGTAGTAATTAATAAAGTGTTTGGTACTAAAGGAGCCGATGTTTTTTCATTCTTTTTATTTTTTGGAGTTTTGGCTTATGTAAACGCCCTGTTATTAAGCAATCCTAGGGTTATGTATGCCATGAGTGAAGAAGGTAGCTTGCCTAAAATATTTGCTAAACAAAATGATAAAAACAATGTGTTAGTAGTATCGTTAACGGTTTTTGCAGCAATATGTATTGTGATATTATTCTTTGCTCAAACCTTCGATAAAATTTTAAACTTCACTATATTTTTAGATTGTTTTGGTATGATTGCTTCTAGTGCTACTATTTTTAAATTACGAAAGCAAACCAAACATTTAGATGGAACTGGCATATTTAAAATGAAATTTTTTCCAATCATGCCTATTATTTTTATGGGTACTTATTTGTTTGTAGGCATTAGTATTGCTTTGCAAGATATTACTACTGCTGGTATTGGTGTAGCAGTTTTGGCAGCATTTATGGCCATTTATTTTATTTTCAAAAAACAATTTATAAAGGCTTAGTAAATGGATATTTCATACATACTAAATGAATATGCTGAAGATAGAAATGAATATTTTCGAGCAGTTTCTCCACCCATTATTCAAACATCAAATTTTGCATTTGAAACAGTGGAAGAATTGCGTAAAAGTTTTGAAAATGAATATAGTAATTGGCTGTATAGTAGAGGTTTAAATCCTACGGTAGAAATACTTAGAAAAAAATTAGCAGCATTAGATGCAGCTGAAGATTGTTTGGTATTTAATAGTGGTGCTGCCGCTATTTTTGCCGCAGTTTTTGCCAATGTTAAAAGTGGAGATCATATAGTTTCTGTAGAAAATCCGTATACGTGGGCAAAGAAAATGTTTGAAGAAATTTTGCCCCGATTTCAAGTAACATATACGTATGTAAATGCAACTAATACAGCTGCTGTATTTGAAGCGGTACAAAACAATACAACCGTTATATATCTTGAAAGTCCTAATAGTTGGACGTTTCGTTTACAAGATTTATCTGCAATTGCCGCTTTTGCAAAAGAAAGAGGTATTATTACCATTTGTGATAATAGTTATTGTACACCTATTTATCAAAAACCCATTGCTTTAGGCATAGATATTAGTTTGCAGTCTGCAACTAAGTATATTGGTGGTCATAGCGATGTTGTTGCTGGTGTGTTAAGTGGTAGTAAAGTAATGATTACACGTATTTTTAATAGTGAGTATTTGAATATTGGAAGTGGAATTCAACCATTTAATGCTTGGTTATTAATACGTGGGTTAAGAACTTTACCCATGCGTTTAGAAAGAATAAGTGCAACCACACAACGTGTATTAACATTCTTACAAAATCATCCTCAAGTTGAAAGGGTAATTTTTCCATTTAGCGAATCTTTTCCTCAATACGAATTGGCAAAAAAGCAAATGACAGGTGCTTGTGGTTTACTAACCATCATAGTAAAGGCGAAAACTGTTTTTCAAATAGAGCACTTCTGTAATGCTTTACAGCATATTTTAATGGCAGTAAGCTGGGGCGGCTATGAAAGTTTAATTATACCAAAATGTGCAGGAATGCCAATTGAACAATTTAATGCCAATAATGAAGAACATAGAATGTTGCGTTTATACGTTGGTTTAGAAGAAGCCGATTATATTATTCAAGATTTAGAAAATGGTTTTACAGCAATGAATAAAGCGTAATTACCCAAAACTTCCAATTTAAAAACAAAATTCAACGGTAAGTTTTGACTACATGAAACCCTTTCCGTTATTTTGTTATATTATGAGAGTATTATTAGCCCTTATTAGTGTAACAGTTACTTTAAGTGTAATTGCACAAACCAACAATGAAAAGTGGGATTTGCGTAAGTGTGTTGAATATGCCGTTAAAAACAATGTTTCTGTAAAACAAGCCGATGTTCAAGCTAGGTTAGCAGCCTTACGTTTGAAACAAGCAAAAATGTTTCAGTATCCAACATCATCTTTTAATACCAATTTTGGTCCTCAGTTTGGTAGATCAATTGACCCAACAACCAATAGCTTTACCAATACAGAATTGTTGGCTCAAAACTATGGAATACAAGGTGGCATTGCAGTTTACAATTGGGGTAGAATAAAAAATAACATTGCATCTAATGAATTTTCGGCACAAGCAGCATTGGTTGATGTAGAAAAATTATCGAACGATATATCTATAAACGTTGCTACTTTTTACTTGCAAGTTTTGGCATCGAAGGAGCAAATGAATATTGTTGCAGTTCAAATTGCTCAAACAAAAACGCAGCTAGACATTACCAAAAAAAGGGTTGAAGCTGGTGCATTACCAGAATTAAACTTAATAGAACTAGAAGCTAGGTTGGCTAATGATAGTAGCAACTATATTACCGCACAATCTACTTTTCTACAAAATGTTTTGAGTTTAA
>JBMLQZ010000525.1:0-1775 GCA_049241285.1 Chitinophagaceae bacterium
AAAGGTGTTGTAGGAATTGTAGCTAGTAGATTAATAGATACTTATTATAGACCAACCATTGTACTTACTAAAAGTGGTGATATAGTTGCAGGAAGTGCTAGAAGCGTTAATGGATTTAATATTTATGAAGCTATACATGCTTGTAAAGATTATTTACTTGGTTATGGTGGTCATTTTGCAGCTGCTGGCATGACTTTATTGCCTGAAAATGTAACAGCTTTTGCTAACGCTTTTGAAGATGTTGTAGTAAACACTATAAAAGAAGAATCGTTAACACCTGAAATTCAAATTGATGCTGAAGTTAAGCTACAAGAACTTACTGATAGTTTTTATAGCATCATTCACCAAATGGAACCTTTTGGACCAGAAAATATGCGTCCCGTTTTTGTTGTAAGAAAAGTTGCTGATACTGGATTTAGTAAAATTGTAAAAGAACAACACATTCGTTTTTTAATAAAACAACATAACATTCAGTTTTCTGGTATTGGATTTAATCTTGCACATAAATTTCATTTGCTACAAATGAATGAGCCAGTTGACATTGTTTTTACACTTGAACAAAACGAATGGAACAATGAACGTACATTACAAATAAAAGTGATAGATTTTCAATTATCTTTTGCTTAAAAACTACACCAGAATAGCAAGAGAACATACAAAAGAATTAAAATTATTCCTCTTTAAAATCGAACAAAGTAGCTGTAAATATTCCTCTTTCTCTTTTTTTAAAAATTACATCCCAATTACCAGTATACCGTAAAACTTTCGGTACTATAAGTTGTTTGTATCTAACCATTTCAACTTCCATAGTTACGTCAAAATCATACACACCAGCCTTATAGCTTAATGAATAATTCCTAGCCAAAACCTCTAGTGTTTTACTATCGAACCAAGTTGTCATTTCATCAACTACTACATTGTCTTTTTTAAATAATCCTAAGTTTTCTTTAGGCTTTATTGAGAACACATAGCAATTATTGCCTTTATACTCAATTAAGTCTAGTTTATAATCATAAATTTTATGAGCCTGCTCATCGTATAAATCTAGTTTATCTCCAATAAATGGAATTCCTTTTATTTTTTTTCCAGGATTAAAAAATAGCATTTTCAGTTGCTCTTTGTGCTTATCAATTCCCTTTTTATTAGCAGTAGAAATTTGAGCTTTTTTTACGTAGTTATCTTCCCCACATATTTTTCCTTTGGTAAAAAAAAGACTGGCATAAAGTTCACCAGTTAGATAATTATCATTTTTTTCTTCATCATAAAAATCGCCTGTAACAGATTCTTCCAATACCTCCATGGTTCTACAACCATTGTTTCTTAGTTGTTTGGTTTTACTAAATAAGGAAGCTTTTACGACTCCTTTTTTATCCATCATTTTTATATCATTAAATGAAGCATAATTTAGGATACGCAAATTTTTAAAAGCTTTATAAAAAGTGGTATCGTCTTTAATTTGTTGAAGAACTTTTTTATAGTCGAAGTTATTTCTTACAAATACTTCAGGTAATGAAAGTTTTCTATTATCAATAATGATTGTAGTGTCTTGTGCTAATACTTGAATAAAACTTAAAAATGCTATTACTAATAATGAACAATTTTTCATAATTATTTAGCAAAGCTCATTTTATAATCTACCTTAATTTTCCCTTTAGTAATATCGTTTAGTTTGCTTTGTAACATTTTTTTACGTAAAGGCTTCAAATAATCAATAAACAGTTTACCTTCTATATGATCGTATTCATGTAAAATTACTCTTGCAGTTATACCGGTAA
>JBMLQZ010000526.1:0-6844 GCA_049241285.1 Chitinophagaceae bacterium
TTTTTTACTTACTCCTTTCCATTCTTTCAACACCAATCCCCACATGTTAGCAACAAGAATAATAAAGGACATATGTAATATCCATGAACTTGGTCCATTACCCATTTTGCTTTCTCCCATACCATAAAAGAAAAATTGCAAAAACCAAGTAGTGCCTCCTATAGCACAGAGTAAGTAATTTTTAAGTAAAGGTGTTTGTTTGTTTGTATAATCGCCAAAAGTTTTGTTCTTGATATTGAGCATTAAACACCAAATAAAGTTGGTAGTTAATCCACCCCATAGTATCACAACAAAAATTACATTATTTCTATACAAAAATTCTCCTTCACCAGGGTGTGCGTTTTTCCAAATATCATTGGCAGTTATGCCTAAACTGGTTCCTGCTTCAATTCCAAAGCTAAAACAGGCACTTAGTAAACCAGAAATAACTGCAACTATTAAACCTTTTACTAATTGAAATTCGCTTCCTGAGGCATCTTGTTCACTACTGCCAATTTCTTTATCTTTCATTCCTCCTGCTTTTCCACAAATTACTATTCCTACTATACAAATCACTAAACCAATGATTACCCATTGCCCCCAGCTCGTAGATACTAAATCATGTATGGTATCTTTTTCTGGTTGAGGATTGTATTGATAATAGATAGAAGGAACAATAGCTCCAAAAAATGAACAAAGACCTAAAATTATTGAGCTACCTAATGATACACCAAGATATCTTACACCTAAGCCATAGGTAAGTCCACCAACACCCCAAAGTAGGCCCATGATAAATGTATTTCTTAAAACTTCAGTTGATGATTGGGCAATGATATCACCAAAACCAGGAATAGTAAGATAAGCAGCAATTGGTGGAACAATTAACCAAGAAAATAAACCACCAACAATCCAGAAGCTTTCCCAGCTCCAGCCTTTAACATTTTTGTAGGGCATATAAAAACTACCCGAAGCAAATCCTCCAATAAAATGAAATAGAACTCCTAGAATAACGCCCATAAATTAAAAGTTTCGTATGGTAAGCAATAATTAGTCATTACGAATGTACTTACATGTTTATAGCTGTCTGTCATGCACCATCATGCTTAAATGCGTAAAAGTTTTTGAAAACCATTTTAGTTTGTAAGTTTGAAAAGATTGTACATTCATTGTAATACTTTTATTGTTGCCAAATGAAAAAAAATAGCCTGTTTCAGCACCTGTATATTGACTATTATTCAGCTACGCCTAAATATTTGCAACTAGCAAATTCAATCATTAAATCTATCAGTGATGGTAAAATAAAAAAGGATGAAATATTACCTTCTATTAATGAATTAAGTTTTGAGTTTGAAATATCAAGAGATACAGCTGAAAAGGGGTATAAGCATTTAAAGAAAATTGGTATTCTTGGATCTGTACCTGGTAAAGGATATTTTGTATGTAATACTTCCGTTAAAAAACAGCTTAAGATTTTTTTACTATTCAATAAACTTAGTCCACACAAAAAAATAATTTATGATGCCTTTGTTGCTTCAATTGGAGAATACGCATTGATTGATTTTTATGTTTACAATAATGACTTCGATTTTTTTAAAAGACTTATTCAAGATAAAAAAAATGATTACACTAATTATGTAATTATTCCACACTTTATGGAGGGTGGTGAGAATGTTCATGAAATTATCAATACCATTCCTAAAGATAAACTCATTTTACTAGATAAGCTTATTCCTAATGTTACAGGAGAATACGGCGCTGTTTATGAGAACTTTGAAAAGGACTTGTATCAAGTGCTAGAAACTGCATTACCAAATCTTACTAAGTATCACACAATCAAAATAAATTTTCCAGCAAATACATATCACCCTCAAGAAATATTGAAAGGGTTTAAACGCTTTTGTAACCAATATGCCTTTAATTACAAAATTGTCAATAATATTGCCAATGAGCCTATTAAAGAAGGAGAGGTGTATATTAATTTAATGGAAGATGATTTAGTTACTTTAATTGAAAAAATACTGGTAACTAAAATGAAAGTTGGTAGGCATGTAGGAGTAATTTCTTATAATGAAACCCCACTGAAAAAAATAATCTTAAACGGAATTACCACTATTTCAACTGATTTTGAAATGATGGGAAGAAAAACAGCAGAGTTAATTTTAGAACAATCTACAGAGCATATTGAAATTCCATTTTATTTAACGCTCAGAAATTCATTATAGCCATTTACAATAGCTTAAAGTGTTTATGTTTCTTGGTTAATGGTTCTGTAAAAAGTGATTGATATATTAGAATTGATATTCTAATACATGTACCATTTCTGCTGCAACATTGGCTTTGCCTTCTCCATCAATTTGAGTGGTTTTTAGAACAAATAAATGAAGCTGCTTTTTCTGTTTCCATAACTCTGTGTCATAAGAAGGCTCCCATGAACCAACATCTTTTTTATACACATCGGTAACGGACCATTTATTCAACTGCAAGTTGTTACACCATGCTATGGTTACTGCATTTCCTCTTTCAATATCTCTAAAAACAAATCCTACCTTTTGTTGATTTTTTTGGTTGACAGCAATAATTTGTGGTCTAGAAATGGGAATTTTTTTTGTACCCACACCACTTAAACTAAAAGCCGTTTTTCTGAACGAAGTGTTAGCAGTATTCCAGCCTTTACCAATATTGTAGATTATGTGATATTGTGGTATAGAATCGTTCTGTTCTTTATAATAGGTAGCAATAAACACTTGTTTTTTATTACTGGCAAACATAGATGTTTGATTAATTAATTCTGAACCTTGAGGAATGTTACAAACAACTTCTGCTGTTGTAATATTTATTGGTAATGAATAAGTAATTCCATTCGATTTTTTCCATGTATTTCCTTCATCATCTGATACTGCATAACTCATATCATGATTGCTAGAAACATCAGGACTTTCTCTCCAAACCCATGATAGGTGTATGTTTCCTTTGGCATCAATACAAGTTTGCCAATAAGCATTTCGCTTTCCTTCACCATCAATTAAATTAGTATGCAATTGCTTCCATGATTTTGATTGAAGTGAATAGAAATTGATTACCAAGTTGCCATTTCCAGAGCCACCATCTCTGTATAAAAACATTAAATTACCTGATGGTAATTTCTGAAACTCAGGATACGTAACATCTTCCTCATGTAGGCCAGTCATTTTACTAAATTCAAAATCTAAGGAAAGGGGTTGTGTGCTTTTAGCATAGTGTAATTTGTTCTTATGATGATCCCACGATAAGTGTACATATCCTTCGCCATCAACCATAATGCTAATACAATTATGAGCATCGGTAACTTTTCCTTTAAACGGTGTTTGTTTCAATATCCATTTTGTGCTATTCAAGTTTCGTTTACCAACCACAACAAATCCATCGTTATTGTAGTAACTAATAAATTGATGTTGCTTGTAAGTAACTAATGAATTTTTTCTAAAAACTACCGTATTAACAGAATTGTTTGCCCAGGCAGAATCTACAGATATTATTTTTTGTGCATGAATTACTGTACTATTCAATAGCAGTATAAAAACTATTCCAATCTTTACTATATAACACTTATATTTTCGTAAAATACTCATAGTTATTTGCTGGTTCTAAATGGCGATGCTGGTATACCATGTTCATTAAATAAATCACCTACTAAATAATTCGTAAATCCATATCTAGCCACAGTAGGATTACTTACTTTATCACTATTTAAAATGATGGTATTATTTAAAACTTGAACGGTTGCTTTATAAAATACATTATCAGCACCGGCTATTTCAAAATTTTCTGATTCTTTGTTTTTTAGTACTAATTCTTTAGCATGTTTAAAGGTTAGAATTAGATTGTTTCCATCTTGCTTCATGGATTCGTAAGCAGGAAATTGATAAGCAACTTTTTTACCGTATGTAATGGCTAAGGCACAGTTTGCTAAACGATTGGCAACAGTTGTTTTATCAGGTGGATGAATAAGGTTAGCTGCACCAACATCTAAAGTGGTAACCATAGCTGCGGTTTTAATGGCATAGCTAGCTTCAAGTTGAGCCTCTCTTAATTCAGCAGAAGAACTCTTGGCAGAATCTTTATATTGATAAGGAGCAATTTGAACAAAATAAAAAGGTGCATTTTCATTTTTCCATTCTGTACGCCATTTCTCTACTAAGTCAATCATTTTTGCCTTATAAACGCTTGGCTTAAAACGATCGGTTTCACCTTGATACCATAAAAATCCTTTGATAGTATATTTTACAATAGGAGCAATCATTCCATTATATAAAACACCACTAGCAGTTAATTTTATTTTACTAGTATCAGTTATAATTGGAGATGGAGTCCAAGGTGCAATGGCTGTTCCACCCCAGCTTGATACAATAATGCCAACTGGTATTCCTAACTTTTGCTGTAATAGTTGACCGTATTGAAATGCAACTGCACTAAATGTTTTGGCACTTATTGAATCAGATTCTTTCCAGCTGCCCTTGCAATCTGTTTGTGGACTACCAGCTATAAATCGTTCCACTTTAAACAAACGAAGGCTTTCGTTTTTAGCATTGGCGATTAGCGTAGCAGAATTTAAAATTGGTTGATTTTTGAAACCAGCTAAAGGCATTTCCATATTCGATTGACCAGAGCAAACCCAAACTTCTCCAATTAAAATATTTTCAAGTGTTATTGGTTTTTCTCCATCTGTTAAACTAATGGTATAAGGCCCTCCAGCTTTAGGAGTGGCAATACTAAGTAGCCAATTCCCTTCTACATCTGCATTTGTTGTATATTCTTTCTTATTCCAAGATGTAACTACTGTTATTGTAGAAAGTTTGGTGGCTTTGCCCCATAAGTTGGCATTACTTTTTTGTTGAAGCACCATATTGTTTGAAACAACAGCCGGCAATTTTATTTCTGCAAAGCAAAAGCTCAAATTCATTACTAAAAGGTAGAGGACTAGTTTTTTCATCATGATATACTTTTTAAAGGATATAATTATTTGTTAGTATAAATTACTTAATTTTTTTGGTGGCATTAAGTGTTTGGTTAATCTAAAGCATGATCACCTTTTACATTTTGGCCACTCCATATTTTTTGAGAAGTAAATTTTTCAGGTTGGCTAGTCCAAAATACATCTGTATGAGAAAGACCAAGTGGAAGAAATATAAACGAGGCTAAATAAAGACTACCAGTATTATTATAAACATCGGCTAAATTGGGTTGGGCTCCGTATAATCCAATAGTTAGCCAACCATCTTTTGTATAGGTAGTATTATTTTCCGTTGTTTTCTTTAATACAGCTGTTAATGCACAACGAACTTGTGCTGGTGATAAATCCAGTGGCAATTTATTTCTACTGGCTACATCGGCCAAATGATGAAATGCTCCTGATCTATATACAATTGAACGACCAGTTGCTGGAAAACTTCCATCGACATTAATCAGTCTTTCTTGAATAATGGCATACCGTTCACTCCTATCCTTATACTTTGTTGCAAAAGGTTTATATGCATCTGTTTTTTCACCCACAATTTCTACAATAGCATTGAGGTAAGGATGAATTACGAAACTGTTGTAATAATCCCAATGATAAGCTGTTCCATCTGAATAAACACCATCGCCTACATACCATTGCTCCATTTGTTGAATGGCATACTCAATTCTAATTGCATCCCAATCATATCCATATTTACAAAAGAATGCTTCAATAATTGCTGAAAATAATATCCAGTTATTTGGCCCTGGCTTAATTTTTTTAGATGTAGTAAAAAGTGTAACCACCTGTAGCTTGGTTAATGTATCTAGTTGATTCCACAACCATGGACATTTGATTAACCCAAAGGCAAAAAATGAAGCATCTACTAAAGACTGTTTAGCAATAATATCCATATAGTCTTTAGCAGCAGGATTTACAGCGTTTTTCACACCCTTTATAATCCATTCTCTGTATTGATTACGTAATTGTTTCTCTCTATCGTTGCCATCTTCTGCATTTAGCCATGCAGACATGCCATAAAACATTCTTCCAAAAGCTTCAAGATAAGCAACCTCCTTACGCATGGTTGGTTTATCTGTTCTAATTGAAAGTTCAACAGTCATAGTTTCTTTTAATTTATCCTGAGATAAATTAAACATTACAGGCTTAGCCATTTTATCCATAGTAGATAACCAAATTTCTCTATCGGTTTGAGAAAATAAATTGTTTAGCAGAAGCAAGCTAAATAGTGTAGAGCCGAAATATTTTTTCATATGGTTAGTTGCAATCAATATTGGTTTATGCATTAGCAATTCATCATTTCATCCCTATATTGATAGAAGGTGAAATAACTTGCATAAAGTCATTTAAAGTAGCATATAAATGTAATGCTGATTAAGTTGGAAGCTATCCTGAACCGTTATGGTTGTTATAAAGATATTTTTAATAGAAGAGTATAGTTGTTTAATTATGTATTAAGAAGTTGGTATAATTATCTAACACTGAAATAGCTGTTTAAGTATAACTTTAAGGTTAGAATTATTGATATGAAAAGTTCTTAACCTGTATCATGTTTAAAGTTAATGGATTCGCTCTTTTGTAAGCTTAAACTTTTAATCAATATGATATTATAAAAAATATTTTTAGCTAATTTTTATGGAGGAATTTCTTATTATCAATGTAGAGTCTATCAAAATATTTTCACCTTTTAATTTTCTTCCTTCGTTGTTTATTTGATTTAGTAATGCATTTGCTGCATGTTCACCCAATTCAAATCCAGGGTAGTGAATGGTGCTTAATTCTGGCTCTACTATTTTACAAATAGAGTCATTGTTAAATCCAACAACGGCAATATCTTTTGGAATGTTGATACCATGTCTCATTAAGTAT
>JBMLQZ010000527.1:0-3218 GCA_049241285.1 Chitinophagaceae bacterium
TTCTCTCCACAAAAGGAAAGTTTAGATAGAGCAGTAGCTTGGGTTTTAGGAATTACCGCAATTCCTGAAGTTGGAAAAACATATGAAGGCACAGTAAAAAGTATTAAAGATTTTGGTGCTTTTGTAGAGTTTCTTCCTAAAAAAGAAGGCTTATTGCATATAAGCGAAATTAGTTGGTCAAGAATAGAAACTATGGATGGCGTCTTTAAAGAAGGCGATAAAGTAAAAGTGAAATTGTTAGAAATTGATCAAAGAACTGGGAAGTTTAAATTAAGTAGAAAAGCCTTAATTCCTAGACCAGAAAAAACCGATAAGCCTCAAGCTCCTAAAGAGCCTAACGCTTAACAATTTTTGAAATATATTTATTTGAAAACGCTCCATTGAAGAAACATCTTAATGGAGCGTTTTTATTGGTAGTTAAGGTTATTTTAACGAGAAGATGAACAAATTATTAAATCTATTTATGTTAATAGAAAAATCAGTCAATATTTGCATAAGTCAGAATTTTTAAACTATATTTAGGCTTAATAACGCAAAAAATTGCATATATGGTTCGATGTTTACTTTCTTTATTCGGTTTATTGCTGTTTGTTAGTAATGCTTCTTCACAAAAAAAAGAAGATAGTTTATTGTTAAAAATCAATCAAACTATCAATAGTGAAAGTGGTTCTTTTAAGAAAGCAACACAAACTTTACATGCAGATAGTGTTAGTGTAAAAAAGTTAATAATTGAAGTATATTTCAATCAAAAAAGCACTTTTTCTAAAGGAAGTTTTTCTGCTGAAGATATTGAACAGCTTCCAGAATTATTGTTGAATATGTCAGGAAATGACAATTCCAAATCCCTTCTTTTATTGGCAAAAGACAGCCAAACAAATACTTGGAAAACTTTAGAAACTTTTACAGACTTACCGCCAAGAGCTATTTATGTACCAAGGGTTAATAAAGAACCTCATTTGCCCAAATCTACTAATGGTATTCTTGAGAAGAAAAATACAAAAGTATTTCCTGGTGGTACAAGTTCTGCAACAATTGGTGGTGCTTTAAGTGGCAAAACAGTTTGGCTAAGTCCAGGTCATGGATGGCATAATACCGGTAATGGGTTTACTACACAAAGAGGAACATCAAATGGCATAGTAGAAGATTTTGTTACAGCAGAAAGTATTGATTATTACTTAACTCATTATTTGTTTAATGCAGGAGCTAATATTTGGTCGGTAAGAGAAAGAGACGTTAATAGTAATGAAATTATTGTAGATAATGACAATCCTGCTTCTGGATATGCTGAAATTGGTAATTGGACAAACGGTTCTATTGCTGGTTACGGAGGAACTTATCGTGTAGCAACCTCATCTTCAACTGAAACAGCTACTGCAGTTTTTGCACCCAATATTACACAAAGTGGGCTTTACTGGGTTTCTGTTCGTTGTGTAGCAGGGGCCAATCGTTCTCCTGATGTAAAGTATACTATTATTCATTCTGGAGACACTTCTTTAGTTACTGTAAACCAAGAAATTCATGGCGATACTTGGGTACATGTAGGGCAATATTATTTTACAGCAGGTATGTTGAATAAAATAAGTGTTAGTAACCAATCTCAAGAAGCTAGCCAAGCAATTATTGCAGATGCGGTTAGATTAGGTGGGGGAATTGGCATTCAGTTAGATTGTTTAAATACTGCAAATCCTGCAAGTAATCGCTCTCGTTTTGAAGAGTCTGCACGTCAATTTGCAATTTTTCAGGGTTATCCAATTTGTACTGAGGATGTTAGTGTACGTCCAAGATTTGCAGAATACGAATTATCAAAAGGGTATGCTTCTGAAATTAACAATGCTGTGTATGTATCATGGCATACAAACGCTGGAGGAGGTACAGGTACAGAAACATATCATTACAATGGTCAAGCATCTGGTAGACCCAATATAACTGCAGGTAGTCAACAATTAGCTACGTTTATCCAAAATCAAATAGTTGATGATGTTAAAGTAGGATGGAAATCTACTTGGGCAAATAGGGGCGTAAAATCGGCCAATTTTGGAGAATTAAGAGAATTGAATACTATACCAGGAACTTTAATTGAATTGGCTTTTCACGACTTAGCTGCCGATGCAACTGATTTAAAACATCCAGAATTTAGACGTTTAGCTGCAAGAGCAATTTATAAAGGCATTTTAAAGTTTTTTAATAACAGAGATGGATCGCCTTTAATTTATTTACCCGAACAACCTACGCATGTAGTTGCAAAAAATACAGGTAATAATACTATAGAAGTTCGGTGGAATGCACCTGTTTCTGGCGGTATTTTTGGAAATGCTGCAACAGGATATAAAGTTTATATAAGCAACAATGGCAAGAGTTTTAAAGATGGAATATCTGTCAATACCACCAATTTTACATTTACCGGAAATCCACAAACCACTTATTATTTCAAAATAACTGCTACAAATGCTGGAGGTGAATCATTTAGTAGTAGTGTTGTAGCAGCCAAAACACCTGCTGTTGGCGTAACAAATATTCCTTACCTTATTGTAGATGGCTTTGATAGATTAGATGGTAGTGCACTTATTCAAAGAACAGAAAGTGCTGCATTAGGAACAGTTAGTAGAATGTTTTTGGAAAGAATGAATCGTTTTGATTATATGGTTGATCATGCAAGTGCACTGGGTTCATGTTTCAATTTTGCTTTTGATGGTTGTCAAAATGAAGCTGTAAGTGATGGAATTGTAACATTAACTAATTATCAATCTTTAGATTGGATAGCAGGTGAAGAATCAACTGCAGATAGATCATTAGATGAAACTGAGAAAAATTTATTAAAAACCTACTTAAACAATGGCGGAAATCTATTAATATCAGGTGCTGAAATTGGTTGGGATATTGGAAGATCTGCTTCTGCCAATGCAGATTTAGATTTCTTTAATAATTATTTGAAAGCAAGTTATATTGGAGATGATGCAAATACGTACAATTTTGCTGGAACAACAGTTTTGTACAATACACAAACAGGTTCTTTTGATGATGGGTTAAGCGGAAATTATAATGTAGATTTTCCTGATAGAATAGGGACAAACAATGGTTCTACAGTAGCCTTAACATATTCTGGTGGAACGGGTGATGGTGCTGCTGTTGGATTTAAAGGAACTTATAACTTACTTTACTTTGCTTTTCCATTTGAAAGTATTACTTCAAACTCTGTTAAGAATAATTTAATGTGCAAT
>JBMLQZ010000528.1:0-3139 GCA_049241285.1 Chitinophagaceae bacterium
CACCTTCAATTCCATTTTTGTTAAGGTTATTTATTTGTACCTCGTATTTGTACCTATATTCTCTAAACTTCCCAGAATAAACATCAAAATCTTTTTGCAAAAAATATCCACGCCAAATACCAGTTAAACTTTGAGAAAAACAAACTGGAACTAAACAAAGCAATATTATAGGGGTAAAAATCCATCTCATATTCTAAGACTAACGGTGCAAATTAATGCTTGTGTTTTAAATAAACCGTTAAAAGATTTGTTTTCAATACATTTTTTATGAATAAAAGAAGTCTTTCCATTCGTTACATTTGCAATCCCTAAAATACGAAGAGGGTTAATGTTATGATGAATATTCGTTTTCCAGATGGAGCAGTTAGACAATACGAAAGCAATACTTCTGCTTTAGATATTGCAAAATCAATTAGTGAAGGCCTAGCAAGAAAAGTACTTGTTGCCAAAGTAAATAATGAGGTTTGGGATGTTACAAGACCAATAACCGAAGACGCATCTTTACAATTAATAACGTGGGACGATAATGAAGGAAAAAATACATTTTGGCACTCTTCTGCTCATTTAATGGCAGAAGCTGTAGAATCTATGTTTCCTGGCGTTAAATTTTGGGTTGGCCCTGCTTTGGAAAAAGGATTTTATTACGATATGGATTTAGGAGATAGAAAATTATCTGAAGATGATTTAGCTATTTTAGAAAAAAAAATGAATGAATTGGCCAAAAAAAATAATCCTTTTATTAGAAAGGAAATTTCAAAAGCCGATGCTGTAAGTTATTTTGAAAACAAATCTGACGAATACAAATTAGACTTACTTTCTAATTTAACAGATGGCAGTATTACCTTTTATTCTCAGGGCGATTTTACAGATTTATGTAGAGGGCCACACATTCCTCACACAGGATTTATTAAAGCCATAAAGCTTACCAGTGTTGCTGGTGCTTATTGGAAAGGCGATGAAAAAAACAAACAACTTACTCGTTTATATGGAATTACTTTTCCTAGTCAAAAAGAATTAGATGAGTATCTTTTCATGCTTGAAGAAGCTAAGAAACGTGATCATAGAAAATTGGGTAAAGAGCTGGGAATTTATACCATGAACGATGACATTGGTTCTGGTTTGGTTTTGTGGATGCCAAACGGCACCGTTATTATAGAAGAGTTAGAAAAATTAGCTAAAGAAACAGAAGAAGAAGCTGGTTATAAAAGAGTGGTTACACCACATATTGCAAAAGAAAATTTGTACTTAACTAGTGGACATTTACCGTATTATGCAGATAGTATGTTTCCTCCAATGGAATTAGATGGAGAGAAATATTATTTAAAAGCCATGAACTGTCCACATCATCATAAAATTTTTGATGCAGAATTAAAGAGTTATAGAGATTTGCCTTATCGTTTGGCTGAATATGGTACTTGTTATCGTTACGAACAAAGTGGTGAATTGTTTGGATTAATGCGTGTTCGTTGTTTACACATGAACGATGCACATATTTATTGTAGCAAAGAGCAATTTGCTCAAGAATTTAAGGCTGTAAACGAAATGTATTTGAAATACTTTAAAATATTTGGTATTGAAAAATATGTAATGCGTTTAAGTTTACACGACCCAGAAAAACTGGGTCAGAAGTATGTAAATGAACCTGAGTTGTGGTTAGAAACAGAAGCCTTAGTTAGAAATGTATTAATTGAAACTGGTGTTCCATTTGTAGAAGTAAAAGGTGAAGGTGCTTTTTATGGCCCTAAAATAGATGTACAAATTTGGAGTGCTATTGGAAGAGAATTTACACTTGCAACCAATCAAGTAGATTTTGCACAATCTCGTAGCTTTAAACTGTCATTTACTAATCAAAATAATGAACCAGAAATTCCTTTAATTATTCATAGAGCTCCTTTAGGTACTCATGAACGTTTTATTGGATTTTTATTAGAACATTATGCAGGTAAGTTTCCTGTTTGGTTAGCACCATTACAAGTAAAAATATTACCAATAAGCGATAAATTTTTAGAATATGCTCAAGCTGTAAAAGCTGCTTTACGCAAACATAGAGTAAGGGTAGAAATTGATGAACGCCAAGAAAAAATTGGAAAGAAAATTAGAGAAGCAGAATTAAACAGAGTGCCTTATATGTTAGTGATTGGAGAAAAAGAAGCTTCTGAAAACAAACTTTCTGTAAGAAGACAAGGCAAAGGAGATATTGGTCAAATAGACTTAAATGAATTTGTGAAGAATATTGTTGAAGAAATTTTTGAGAGAAGAACATTAGAATAACATATTTTTACAACCAACACTATAGTATCAGCAATGTATGCATTTATTATATTTGTTGAAAGAAGTGGATTGTTTGTTCGAAAATGAAAATATTCTAAACTAATTAACTGTTCACTTAATTTTAATAACAACTTGAAAACAAATGAAAGCAACCATTTCAATTTGATTTTCATTAACTAAATTTTTAACCAAACAAGTTTAATGGCATTACCATTTAAATCAAACAGCGGTGGAGGAGGAGGAAGGTTCAATCCCCGTTTTAACAGACAACCCGAACCAGAACATCGTATCAACGAAAGAATTAGAGCTTTGCAAGTTCGTTTAGTTGGCGAAAATGTAACCGTAGGCATTTATCCTATTCAAGAAGCATTGAAAATTGCTCAATCTCTTGAATTAGATTTAGTAGAAATTTCTCCTAATGCCGATCCACCAGTTTGTAAGGCAATTGACTACAAAAAGTTTCTTTACGAGAAAAAACGTAAAGAAAAAGAAATGAAAGCCAATGCCAAACAAAGTGAGGTTAAAGAAGTACGTTTTACACCAGGAACTGATGATCATGATTTTGATTTTAAAGCAAAACATGCTGAGAAGTTTTTAAAAGAAGGAAACAAGGTTAAAGCGTATGTTCAGTTTAAAGGTAGAGCCATCATGTTTAAAGAAAGAGGTGAATTAGTGTTACTGAAATTTGCCGAAAGATTAGCAGATAGCGGCCAACCAGAAAGTTTACCTAAACTAGAAGGAAAAAGAATGTTTTTGATGCTAACTCCAAAAACAGCCAAGAAAAAGAAGGAAACAGAATAATAATAGTTAAATAATGCCTCAAATTTTGGGGCATTATTTATTTTATATTTCAATCAAAAACATTACT
>JBMLQZ010000529.1:0-3641 GCA_049241285.1 Chitinophagaceae bacterium
CAACGGCAGATGTAAGTATTGCAATGGGTAAAGGAAGTGATATAGCAAAAGATGTGGCTAAAATGACCATTATATTATCTGATCTTAGTAAAATACCCTATGCCTTACGTTTATCTAGACAAACCGTAGCTACTATTCAACAAAACCTTTTTTGGGCATTTATTTATAATGTAATTGGTATTCCTATTGCAGCAGGATTATTATATCCTATAAATGGTTTTTTACTAAATCCGATGATAGCTGGTGCTACTATGGCTTTAAGTAGTGTAAGTGTTGTAGCCAACAGTTTACGATTAAAATGGAAACAGTAAAAATCATAAATCAATTACAAAATTGTATAACCATCAACATGAGTATCAAACTGAATTTTGTATTCTAAAAATAAATAAAATGAAAACAATAGATTTAACAATTCCAAACATGCAAAGCAAACATTGCCAAACAAGGGTAAGCAATGCACTCAGCCAATTAGAAGGGGCACAAATTCAACAAATACAAGCTGGCAAATTAACCGTTCAAATTGCAACAGATACTATTGAAAAAGTAGTAGTTGAAGTTGTTCAGAAAGCTGGTTATACTGTTGAAAATTCAAAACTAAATACAGAAGTAAGTTGTTCAGCAGCTTGTTGTGTACACTAATTCTACTCACTTAAATAAGTAAAAAAATGAAACAACCAATGAATCAATTGCAATATAAAACCAACATTAATTGTAGTAGTTGTGTGGCAACTATAAAGCCACATCTTGACAGTTTAGATTGTGTCTTCGAATGGAATGTAGATACAGCAAATAAAAACAAAGTATTAACCATACAATCTAAAGAAAATGCTCATGAACAAATTATGGAAACCGTTCAAAAAGCTGGATTTAAAATAGAATTATTAACCAATTAAATAGCAAAATTATGAAAGCATTATTTGTAATATTAAACTTATTGGTTTTAAATACTAAAACCTTTTCTCAGGATGTAAACAAGCTTTTTTACCAATATCATGAAATTAAAAACGCTTTAATAGATGCAGATAGTAAACAAGTTGCTGAACTTACTTCATCATTACAACAATGGATAAAAAATGATGTTGCTTACAATCAAAAAACAGATTTACAGAAAAGTGTTGAAAAATTAGTAAAGGTAAATGGTATTGAAAAACAAAGAGAATCATTCAATGACTTTTCTATCATTATTTGGAATATTGTGAAAGTTTCAACCAATATACATCAGCCTGTTTATTATCAATATTGTTCAATGAAAAAGGCTTATTGGTTAAGTAACGAAAAGGAAATTAAAAACCCTTATTATGGTGCATCTATGCTTAACTGTGGTAAAGTAGTTGAAGTAAAACAATAGCAGTAAAAGCAACAGTATTCAAGCCAAATTCTTTGATTAAAACCTACTATTTATACAATGTTTATACTACGTATTTTTCATAAAAGGCAGTACTTTCTTTTAGTACTAATGATATTTCTTTCTCAAAAAATTCATGCACAAAAAACGGTTCATTACGATTTGTACGTTAAGGATACCCTAGTAAATTATGCAAATAAACAGAAAAGGGCCATTGCAGTAAATGGGCAAATACCCATGCCTACGCTTTATTTTACCGAAGGCGATACCGCAGAAATTGTAGTACATAATTCGTTATCTGAAAGTACCTCATTGCACTGGCATGGAATTTTTCTTCCAAATAAAGAAGATGGTGTTCCATTACTTACACAAATGCCTATAAAACCAGGGGCTACTTATACCTATCGTTTTCCAATCATCCAAAATGGTACTCATTGGTATCATTCTCATTCAGGATTACAAGAACAAATAGGCATGTATGGTAGTTTCATTATTCACAAAAAATTAAACGATTTATCTTTTAGAAAAGGAATAGATGATTTGCCAACATTGCCAATTATTTTAAGTGAATGGACTAACCTAAATCAAAATAATGTTCATAGAATGTTGCATAATGCTAGTGATTGGTTTGCTATTAAAAAAGGAGCTACCCAAAGTTATTCTGAAGCAATTGGTAGTAATTATTTCAAAACAAAGCTTCAAAATGAATGGAAGAGAATGTTAGCAATGGATGTAAGCGATGTTTATTATGATAAAGTATTTATTAATGGAAATCAGCAAACACATCTAAAAAGTATTGATGGTAAATTCTTAAAGGCAGGTGATAAAGTAAGGTTACGGATTGCAAATGGTGGTGCATCATCTTACTTCTGGTTAAGATATACTGGTGGTAAAATTACCGTTGTGGCAAGTGATGGAAATGATGTAGAACCAGTTGAAGTAGATAGGTTAATGATTGCGGTTTCTGAAACCTACGATATAGTTGTTACCATACCAGAAAATAATAAAGCTTTTGCCCTACAAGCAACCACTGAAGATAGAACACAATCAGCAAGTATTTATTTAGGAGATGGAATATTACAACCATTAAATGCCATGCCTAGATTAAAATATTTTGCTGGTATGAAAATGATGAATGATATGATGAAAATGAATGGAGATTTAGATGATATGGGTATGAATATGAGCTTAAATAAAATGGATATGAATGTGGTGATGTATCCTGAAATTACAGGGTTTGAAAACAAAAAAAGTAAAGCTACATTAACAGGTAGTAACCATCAACATCATACTAATAAGTACCAACCAAAAGCTAAAATAGTTACTCTAAATTATGCTATGTTGCAATCACCACATAATACTTCTTTACCTACAAATGCACCTGTTAAAGAATTAAAGTTTACCCTAACAGGCAACATGAATAGGTATGTTTGGAGTATGGATAATAAAGTGCTTGCAGAAACCGATAAAATTCCAGTAAAAAAGGGCGAAGTGTTACGCATTTCCTTATACAATAATTCAATGCTGCGGCATCCTATACATTTCCATGGTTTTGATTTGAGGTTAATAAATGGAAAAGGAAACAACGCTCCATTAAAAAATGTTGTCGATATCATGCCAATGGAAACTGATACCATTGAGTTTTTAGCAAATGCAGAAGGAGATTGGTTTTTTCATTGTCATATTCTTTATCATATGATGGCAGGAATGAATAGAGTTTTTGCAGTAGATGATTATCAAAATCCCAATATTATTGATAAAAAAAGGATTTATAAAAAGCTTCAGAGAGAAAGTAATATGCCACATTTAATGGCAGAGAATGATTTTGCTACAAATGGAAATGATGGTGAGTTAATGTTGCAAAATGCAAGATTGAGTTTAGGTGCAGAATGGCGTTTAGGCTATAATGATATGCATGGATATGAGTCTGAAACACATATAGGTCGTTATTTTGGAAAAATGCAATGGTTTATGCCTTTTATTGGGTTCGATTGGCGATACCGTAAAATGGGTATTGATGAAAAAGAAAAAAATATTTTTGGTCAATCAAATACAAAAGATAATAGAGCGGTTTTAAGTATTGGGTTTAATTACACATTACCCATGTTAATTCGCTTTCAATCTGAAGTATTTACCAATGGAATTGTACGCTTACAACTAATGAGAGAAGATATTCCTGTAAGTAAAAGATTAAGGGCTGGCTTTATGGTGAATTCGGATAAAGAGTATATGGTTGATATGCGTTATATAGTTACTAGAAACATGGGCATTCGTACGCATTATGATAGTGATATGG
>JBMLQZ010000530.1:0-3816 GCA_049241285.1 Chitinophagaceae bacterium
GGACAGCCAATGGAGTTGTAGTGAGTAATGGATTAGTAACCGAACAAAATTCTGTAATAGAGCGTATTTCAGCAACAGAAGTAATAGTTGCATGGCGTGATGATAGAAATGATGCTTCTTTATCAACTGGCCAAGATTATTTCTTTAATAAATTACTTATTAGTGATGGATCTAAGGTTTTGATAAACGATGTAGTTTTAGTAAGTGACAATAACTTGCAAACTAACTTACGATTACTTAGCGATGGCAGCGGCAACGCATTTGCTATTTGGCAAGATCCTAGAATTTCAACGCAAAACGCAGATATATATGTACAAAAAATTAACAATAACGGTACATTAGCTTGGACTGCCAATGGAATGAATATTACTGCTATTGCCACAAATAACCAATCTACTCCTCGCATTATTAGTGACGGTGTTGGTGGTATAATTGCCACTTGGGATGATAATAGAAATGCAACTGCAGACCAAGATATTTATGCACAAAGAATAGATAAGGATGGAAATATTAAATGGACAGCTGGTGGTATTGCAGTTTCAGCAGTTTCTGGCAGTAATCAAAGAAGTCCTGTCATGACCACAGACGGTAATAGTGGAGCTATTATTGCTTGGCAAGATTTACGAACAAGTGCCACTACGAGCAATGATATATATACTCAAAGAATTGATAGCAATGGTGTAGCTAAATGGACAGCTAACGGCATTTTAGTTTGTAATGCAGCAGGTAGCCAACCAAATTCTGCTACAGGTGGTTTTAGTATTAATGATGATGGAGTTGGTGGTGCTATTATTGTTTGGGACGATGCAAGAATAAGTACTAGTGACTTAGATATTTTTGCACAAAGAGTAACCGCTGATGGCAATATTCTTTGGAGTACTAATAATGGTGTTGCAATAGCTACAAAATCATCAAGTAATCAAAGAATACCTACTGTTCTAAAATCAACTGGTAATAGTTTATTGATTGCTTGGGCAGATAGTAGAACTTCAACAAATGGAGAAATATATGCATCTAAATTACTTCTAACAGGTCTGTTGCCAGTAACTTTTACGAATATTTCAGCAATAGCAAATAGCCAATCAATTGTGGTTAATTGGCAAACAAGTAATGAAGTAAATACAAAACAATTTACAGTACAACGTAGTGCTGATGGTAGCACATTCACCAATATAGGTAGCGTTCAAGCAAATGGCGTTGGAGGCAAATATGCTTTTACAGATAATGCCCCCATACAAGGTAATAACTATTATCGTATTCAATCGGTAGACAAAGATGGTTACACACAATTCTCTACCATTGCATTAGCAAAAAATCTATCAACTACTATTAGCAAACTGCGTATTTATCCAAACCCTGCTGTTAATGGCACTTTACAAGTTCAATTAAACAATTATACTTTAGGTAAATACTTTATTAAAATAAGCGATGTTAATGGCAGAACTTTACAGCAAGAAAACATTTCAATATTAAATACCTTAACAACTAAAAATATTCAATTATCATCTACCATTCAAACTGGTAGTTATGTGCTACAAGTTGTTGATGAACAAGGAAATGTTATTGAAAGCAAAGCATTCATTAAACAATAATTCATTGGTTCAAACTAAATAACAAAAAAGCCAGTGAACATAATTTCACTGGCTTTTTGATTTGAAGAATTTATAGTGAGCATTTTATCTCCATCCATCTCCATCTAAAATATTACCCAATCCACCTAAAACGCTACCCTCTTCTTTTCGTTGATAAGTTCCATAAGCTAATATTCTTCCTGCTAAGCGACTAATAGGCAATGTTTGAATCCAAACTGTTCCAGGGCCACGTAAGTTGGCAAAAAACAAGCCTTCTCCACCAAAAATGGTATTCTTAATGCCCCCAACAAACTGAATATCATAATCAACATTAGCAGTAAATCCAACAATACAACCTGTATCAATTTTTAAAATTTCGCCATTTAATAATTCACGTTGCAAAACATGTCCTCCTGCATGTAAAAATGCCATTCCATCACCTTCTAGTTTTTGCATAATAAAACCTTCGCCACCAAACAAACCTGTACCTAATTTTCTTTGAAATTCAATGCCAATACTTACACCTTTTGCTGCACATAAAAAACCATCTTTTTGGCAGATGACTTTATTACCTAAACGGCTTAAATCAATAGGAATAATTTTTCCAGGATAGGGAGATGCAAAGCTTACTCTACGTTTATAATGAGCAACGTTAGTAAAAGCTGTCATAAACAAATTTTCACCTACCAATAATCTTTTTCCAGCAGTAAATAATTTACCCAAAAGACCGCCCTGTTGTTGGCTTCCATCACCAAACATAGTTTCCATTTGAATGCCATCGTCCATCATCATAAATGCTCCTGGTTCTGCAATGGCAGTTTCATTTGGGTCTAGTTCAACTTCAACATACTGCATTTCTTCGCCGTAAATACGATAGTCTATTTCGTGATTTTGAATCATAGTATTTTTATTTTATTTGCTAATGTACAATCTTGTAAAAAAATTTATTCAGAAGAACGTTATAAAGCTGTTAAAAAATAACCATTATCTGTTGGTAAATTTTCTATTGCAAGATGGCCATATTTTTCTTCATCGAAAGTATGTTTCCAACGTCTATGTGTCCATAAATAATTGGATGGTCGTAGCCGTATTTGTTGCTCCATAAAATCTCTTAATGCAATGGTAATAGCACCTTCTGGCAAACTTGCTGGTTCAGTTGTAAATAAAGAAAATTCACATTTATAATACCCTCTTTTAACTCGATAATACGTTCCAAATACAACAGCTGTATTTTTTGCAATGGCTCCTTTTTCTGGTCCTTTAACAAATGGAACCATTTTACCAAAGAAAGGAAGCCAATAGGCATTATTGGGATTTCCTGCGTTTTGATCAGCAGCTAATCCTAATGCATAAGCCCTATTTGCATATTGATGGAACTTTGTTTTGAAATGACTTGATGGAATAAGTACCGTTCCAAAACGAGAACGCATTTTTTGAATAATAGTATCCATTACTTTATTTCCTAAAGGTGCATATACACCTAAAAAAAGATATTGTAAGTGCTTACTACAACCAAGATTTACAAATTCCCAATTAAAAAAATGACCTCCATGCAGTTGTACATTCTGACCAGTTTTATATAAATCGTTCACTAACTCATAATTACACTGAAACCTTTTATCGAGCGTTTTTTCAGAGATTGAAATCATTTTTATAGTTTCTAAAAACGTATCAAACAATTGGTGATAAAAATCTTTCGCAATGCGTATTCTTTCTTCATTATTCTTTTCTGGAAAAGCAATTTGCAGGTTTTGCATCACCACTTTTTTTCTATAGCCAATTATGTAATACACTAAAAAATATACGCCATCACTTAACACATAAATTATCTTCCAAGGAAGTAATGATAACAAATAAAAAAAACTTGAAACAATAAAATACATTTTAAACGATGTGTAATGGTGAAAAAATTTACTCGATGTTTTTATAAAATAATGTTTTGCAACAATGCACTTTTTTCAGGATGATCTGTATTGAAATGTAAGCCTCTACTTTCTTTTCTAAACTCTGCTCCTTTTACAATTAAATATCCTACAGTTATTAAATTTCTTAACTCACATAATTGTGGTGAAACCTTGGTATTTCTATACAATTCCTCTGTTTCTTCATACAATAAATCTAAACGCTTCATTGCTCTTTTTAAACGAACATCTGTTCTTACAATACCAACATAATCACTCATAATTTGCTCAAGCTCTTTACGGCTTTGCGTAATTAAAATCATCTCTTTAGGCTCGTTAGTGCC
>JBMLQZ010000531.1:0-2525 GCA_049241285.1 Chitinophagaceae bacterium
GTACGTTATCAGTTTTATCATGTTATTGCAATTGCATTATCTGGAATTTTATACCACTTTTTCCCTCAAAAAAATATATTGCTTTCTGGTTATTTCTTTCTTGTAGGTATTTTATTATTTAGTGGATCGTTGTATGGCCTTACCTATTTTAAGATAGCGAAACTTACGCAATACAACTGGATTGGAGCTATCACACCATTTGGTGGATTGTTATTTATTTTAGGATGGATTTTTCTCTTTTTAGGAATTAGAAAGTAATGAATGAGAACATCAACTTTTCATTGTAATTAAATAATATCCCAAAATACATAACACCAATATTAAACACACTGCAATTAAAAAAACAGAGTAGTCTTTAATGTTTCTTTTTGCTTTTCTTTTTTTCTTGTTGAGTGTGTGTTTCTCTAATTGTTTATTTAAATCTGAAATGTATTGTGGTATATTTTGGGTATTTGTAAATTTTTCTAAGCCATCAATTGCATCTTGTAAAAAAACATCATCAACCATTTCTTGTTCAAGTGTATTCTTAGACTCCTCTGATAAATCTCCTTGAACATAATGAAGTAACTCTTCATTTGTTAATGGATTGTTTGGTTTATTTGATATGTTTTTTGGCGATAGCATTATGAATGTTTCATTTTCTTTTCAATCAGCAATTTTAAATTTCTCTTGCCATTTTGAATATAACTTTTTACTTGTAAATGTGTAAAATTTGTTTCACTTACAATTTGCTGGTAACTTTTCTTTTGTAGATAGAATAAAGTTACACAGGTTTTTTGCTCACTTTGTAATTCTTTTAAACAATCTTCAAGTATAGTAAGTGTCTTTTCTTTTTGAAGTAATACATCAATGTTCCATTCTTCTAGTAAATTTTCTTCTTCAATATTGCCTACTTCAACTAATTTATGTTTATCACGTAACTGCATTAAACAATAATTTTTTGCAATCATGTACAGCCAACTTTTTACATAGGTAACCTCATATTTATTCAATTCTGATAAGGCTTTCAAAAATATTTGTTGTACAGCATCTTTTGCAGCTTCTTCATTTTTTAAATACTTCATGCAAGTACCCAGTAGTAGCAGCGTATATCTTTGCAAAAGAATTCCTAACCACTCGTTATTTTTATCTTGATAAAAATTTTGAAGTAATTCAGAATCGGTAATATGTTGGTATTTTTCTTTTTGCACAGATGTAATTACTATTCAGTTGTAAGATGCAAATGAAATCAAAATCCATACTTTTTAAAGCATTTGATTTTTTCGCTGCATTGGTAAAGAGTAATAATGCCAAAGCCAATATATGCAGAAATAAACGATACAATTAAAAACATATTTGTGTGCAAAATCTCCATATGAAGAATCGTATAAAAAAAGCCAGCAGAGTAAAGACACTCTAATGACATTTAATAACAGAATTATTCCTATACCAGTTATTCCATAATAAAATTGTCTAGTAAATGCAGCTGGTCTGCATATTATGTAACCTATGTATAAAATATACAGTTCAAGAGCATTACAGGCATACCCTAAACCAATACTTTTTTTGCCATTTATAGCAATAGCATACAAATCATTATCTTGATGAATTGTAATAAATGAATCTGGATAAATAGACTGTATTAGTTTTGAAGATATGACGGTTGTGAAACGTGAAAGCCAGTCATCAGGAATATGAATAGGAGAGAGTATTAAGAGATATAATATTTTCCAAGCAATCAAAAATAATATTGCTCTTAAAAAAAAATATTGAATTTCTTTAGGTACAGTTGCTAGCGTATTCTGTACTTTTTTCAATAACATCTTATGCCTTTGTATTACGGCGATATTTTAAATAAGTTTTCGCACCTTTTCCTAAACCCATAGCTAACAAAACAGATAAGCCACCATCAATAGGAACGTTATTGTTGTCTTGTGTAGGGTCACCATTTCCTCCTTCACCAAATCCTGGGTCATCTTGAGTACTTAAAGATTCTCCACTGCCTACGCCTTCAGAAGGAGAAGAAAAAGATGGAGACGAATTTGACGGGTCTATTGTTAAACCACCTCTTTCATCCAAAACATTTGAACGACTGGGTTGACTAGGTTCGTTAAAAATATTATCATTACTTCTTTGGCATAATACTTTTTCAGAAAATACCATTAAAGAAATCAAAATGAAGAGTTTGAACATTTATTATTATTATTATTAATTAGATAAATAATTAATTATTGAAGAACTATTTTTTCTTCTGTTGTATAATTACTATTACTTATTTTAACTGTATAAATACCTTTTGATAAATTTTGTAAGTTGTTTATTCTTGTATTTTGATTATTTCCATCATGATATATTGCATTGGAATAAACTTGTTTGCCAGATTGATCCATAATCGAAATTACATAATTGCCTTTTTCAATGTTTCTAAACTGAATATTGAAATTAGCTGTGCTAACAGGATTTGGAAAAATTGAAATTGATTTAACGTTCTCATGTGCATTATTAAGCTTAACTGTATTGCTTATATCTACTTTATCATTCAAATC
>JBMLQZ010000532.1:0-5614 GCA_049241285.1 Chitinophagaceae bacterium
AAAAAGCTACTTCAAAAATATTTGATTTAAAACTTAAATTTCTATCTCTTAAATCTTTTCTAGCTGCATACTTATCATCTCCATTTATTCCTAAGAAAGTGATGTTTATTCTACCTCTAAGTTGTTCTAAAAAATCATAACTAGCTCCAACACTTATAGCAGGAGATGTTTGTTGTAGAATAGGAGCACCCTGAACCAAATCTCCTAGGTAAGAACTTAACCCTAAACCTGCACTTACTCTAACACGTTGTGCATTTGAATTAAAATGAATAAAGTTTGTAACTAAAATTAGTAACGTGAAATAACCAAAACGTGTAAAAATACCTTTCATCATAATAACAGTATTATGACAAATATACTTAAAAAAATAAAAATACCCCAAATGTGGGGTATGAATTTTATGTAAACACTTAATATAGTGTGAATTATGTAATTTTCATGCTAAAATTGTATAAGTATAGCATATTATAAAATAATTTGTTTTTCTGCCATTATTTTTCTCAAGTTAATTAATCCATATCTCATTCTTCCTAAGCAAGTATTGATACTGCTATTGGTGATGTCTGCAATTTCTTTAAAACTCATTCCTGCAAAATGGCGTAAAACAATTACTTCTCTTTGCTCTTCTGGTAAAAAATCTAACATCCGTCTTACTTTATCATGCGTTTGTTGTGAAGTTATTTTATTGTCAGCAGAATCTCCTACATCACCAATAAACTCAAAAACGTCTTTATCGTCACTTGCAATAAAATGTGTTTTGTTCACCTTTCTAAAATAATCAACACATAAGTTGTGAGAAATTCTTAAAGCCCATGGTAAAAATTTTCCTTCTTCATTATATCTATTTGAACGAAGTGTATCTATAATTTTTATAAAAACTTCTTGAAATAAATCTTCTGCTAAATATTTGTCTTTCACCAAAAAAAGAATAGAAGAAAATATTTTGTCTTTATAGCGATTAACAAGTACTTCTAATCCAAAAGTATTTCCCTTTTGAAAAGAATCAATTAATTGTGTGTCGGATGCATGAGCAAACGTTTTCATAGCCAATAGGTTTTTGGTAAATGGGTAAAAATCTGTAGGATATTGGATAGAAAATATTATCTAAATGATAGATAATATAGTATTGAACGTAATATTAAGCAGGATATTTTGTGCAGAATAAAAAATATAATACTTGTTGAAAACTACTTTTTAAACTTTGTAGTTGTTCACAGTTTTTTGAGGCTTTTTAATGGTAATTTTATAACGGCTTAACATTGGAATTTATTTTATCTATTTAAAAATTAACACCCAATTCATAACATCATTTTATCAATCAAACTAAACTTAACTACATATAATCTGTTATATTGCCAACGAATATGGCAAACACAACCATCAATAAAAAAGCAGCTTCTGTTTCTTCTAAAAATGAAGATATACTTATCATTGGGGCAAGAACGCACAATCTAAAAAATGTTACAGTTGCATTTCCAAGAAATCAATTTATTGTTGTTACTGGAGTAAGCGGAAGTGGTAAATCTTCTTTAACTATAGACACACTTTTTGCAGAAGGTCAACGTAGATATGCTGAAAGCTTAAGTGCTTATGCAAGACAGTTTATGGCAAGAATGGTGAAGCCAGATGTTGATTATATTAAAGGACTTTGTCCTGCTATTGCTATTGAACAAAAAGTAATAACTAGAACACCAAGAAGTACGGTAGGAAGTATGACTGAGATATATGATTATCTCAGATTATTATTTGCAAGAGTAGGAAAAACAGTCTCTCCAATTAGTGGTAATTATGTTACAAAAGATGATGTGCAAGATGTAGTAAAGTTTATACAGCAATTAACTTTTGGAGCAAAAGTTCAAATTATTGTTCCTTTTAAGTTGCATGCAAATAGAGCCATAAAAGAGGAATTAAATATTCTGCTTGCAAAGGGTTTTAGTAGGCTAGCTATTGCAGAAAGCAATCAATCAAATCAATTGCTGTTGCATAGAATAGAAGACTTATTAGCCTTAGCTGATGAAGAAGTTTTAAAAGAAATAACGCAATTTGGAAAAACAAGTACTTTTTTGTTGGTTGATAGAATTGTGGTAAAATCATTTGATGAAGATGACTTACACAGGTTAAACGATTCAATTAGTATTGCTTTTTACGAAGGTGAAGGTGAAATGTTTCTAAACATTAATGGCGTTGAACAACGTATGTTTAGTGACAAATTTGAGCTTGATGGAATTCAATTTGAGGAGCCAGTCCCAAATTTATTTTCGTTCAATAATCCCTATGGAGCTTGCCCCACTTGTGAAGGTTTTGGACAAGTATTAGGTATTGATGAAGATTTGGTTACTCCCAACAAACGATTAAGTGTTTTTGATGGAGCAGTTGCACCTTGGAAAGGCGATAAAATAGTTTGGTGGAAAGATCAATTTATAAATGCAGCTAGTGTTACTAAATTTCCTATTCATAAACCTATCATTGATTTAACAAAAGATCAGTACAAATTATTATGGAATGGAAATCAATATGTACAAGGGATAAACGATTTCTTTAAAGAAGTAGAATCTAACCTTTATAAAGTACAATACAGAGTTTTATTAAGTAGATATAGAGGTAGAACAAAATGCACTGAATGTGAAGGTTATAGATTAAGAAAAGAGGCTTTATATGTGCAAGTAAATAATAAGCACATAGGAGAGCTTTGTGAAATGCAAGTGAAAGATTTAAAAGTTTGGTTTAATCAGCTAACGCTTTCAGATCATGATACACAGGTATCTAAAAGAATTTTAATAGAATTACATCAACGCATTCAAACATTAATTGATGTTGGATTAGGCTATTTATCATTAAATAGATTAGCGAACACGTTAAGTGGTGGAGAAAGTCAACGAATTCAATTAACACGAAGTTTAGGAAGTAACTTAACAAACTCATTATATATTTTAGATGAACCTTCCATTGGTTTACATAGTAGAGACACAGAAAAACTTATTGGCGTTTTAAAGTCATTAAAAGAATTAGGTAATACAGTTGTAGTAGTTGAACATGATGAAATGATGATGCGTCAAGCAGATCATATTATTGATATGGGACCTTTAGCTTCTCACCTTGGTGGTGAAGTTGTAGCTGCTGGTAATTACCAAGAACTTATTGATAATGAGAAAAGTTTAACTGGTAAATATTTAAGTGGTTCATTATCTATTGATGCACCCAAAGTAACACGTAAATGGGTTAGAAGTATTACCGTTGAAGGAGCTATGCAAAATAACCTTCAAGATATTCATGTACAATTTCCATTAAATGTATTATGTGTTGTGACAGGTGTTAGTGGTAGTGGAAAAACCACTTTAGTAAAACAGATTTTATATCCTGCATTACAAAAAATTAAAGGAGAAATGGCTGATAAAGTGGGGTTACACAGAGCCATTTCAGGAGATATTGATTACATTTCTCAACTTGAACTTATTGACCAAAATCCTATCGGTAAATCATCAAGAAGTAATCCAATTACGTATATAAAAGCCTACGATGAAATTAGAGAATTGTTCGCTAAACAACCTTTATCAAAAATTAGAGGATTTATGCCCAAACATTTTTCATTTAATGTTGATGGAGGTCGTTGTGATGCATGTAAAGGTGAAGGAGAACAAATTGTGGAAATGCAATTTTTAGCCGATGTGCATTTAACCTGTGAAGTTTGTAATGGAAAAAGATTTAAAGAAGAAGTTATTGAGGTAACATACAAATCAAAAAGTATTTACGATGTATTAGAAATGAGTGTAGATGAATCTCTTGTTTTTTTTAGTGATGAGAAAAATTTATGCAAAGCTATTCAGCCATTACAAGATGTTGGGCTTGGTTATGTAAAACTTGGTCAATCATCCAATACTTTAAGTGGTGGTGAAGCACAAAGAGTAAAACTTGCCAGTTTTCTAGGGAAAGGAAAAGGTTTGGGAAATATGCTGTTTATTTTTGATGAACCAACTACCGGATTGCATTTTCATGATATTAAAAAATTGCTATCTTCTTTCAATGCTCTAATAGAACAAGGTCATTCACTCATTGTAATTGAACATAATACCGATGTTATAAAGTCTGCTGATTGGGTAATAGATTTAGGTCCAGAAGCAGGAGATGGAGGAGGACAATTGGTTTTTGCCGGTGTTCCAAATGATTTAAAGAAAAACAAAGCAAGTTTCACAGGAAAGTATTTGTAAAATTTCGTTCGAAGAAGATATATATAAATCTGAAATTGAATGCAAAGTATTATTATTCCATAGCATATTTAAGTTCTTGCAATAGGGAAACATATTTGCTTTTCCTATAAATTTGCATCGACTTAATTTTGTTTATGAGGCCAATTCAGATGGTTGATACCAAAAACCAGTATCTTAAAATAAAAACCGAAGTAGATGCTGCAATTGCAGATGTTTTAGATAGTGCCGCTTATATTGGAGGAAAGTATGTACAAACGTTTACCGAATCTTTAAGTAATTATATTGGGGTTAAATATACCATCCCATGTGCAAACGGTACAGACGCTCTACAAATAGCCATGATGGCTTTAGATTTACAACCTGGTGATGAAGTAATTACACCATCATTTACATATATAGCTACAACAGAAGTTGTTGCATTATTGCGTTTAAAGCCTGTTTTTGTAGAAGTAGATAAAAATACTTTTTGTATTGATATTGATTCTTTAAGAAAAGCTATTACACCTAAAACAAAGGCCATTGTTCCTGTCCATCTATACGGACATGCAGCTAATATGGAAGCCATTATGCAAGTTGCAGAAGAATTTAATTTGTTTGTTATAGAAGACAATGCACAAGCTATAGGTTGTAATTATACCTTTAGTAATGGTACAACAAAAAAAACAGGAAGCATTGGGCATATTGGATGTACTTCATTTTATCCTAGTAAAAATTTAGGTGCTTTTGGAGATGGAGGTGCTATTTTCACAAATGATGCAGTATTAGCAGAAAAAATGAAAAAAATTGCTAATCATGGTCAAAGTGTTCGTTATTATCATGATGTTGTTGGATGTAATTCAAGATTAGACGCTATTCAAGCTGCAGTTTTAAATATTAAACTACAACATTTAGATAGCTATATAGAGGCTAGAAATAATGCTGCAACGTATTATAATAATACATTTCAAAATCATCCTGCTATTCAAATTCCACTAATAGCAAATTATTCCAATCATGTATTTCATCAATATACATTAATATTAAATGGTGTAAATAGAGATGATGTAAATACTAAGCTTGCCGAATTGAAAATTCCATCAATGATTTATTATCCTGTTCCTGGTCATAAACAAAAAATGTTCGAATCATTTGGATTAGATAAGAACGAAATGCCAATTACAGACTGGTTAACTGCAAGAGTTATTTCATTACCCATGCATACTGAACTTGATGAAGAACAACTTGAATATATTGCTACTAATTTTTTAAACATACTAAACAATTAAACATGAAAATTGCAGTCGTAGGTACTGGTTACGTTGGTTTAGTTTCTGGAACTTGTTTTGCAGAAACTGGAAATAAAGTTACTTGTATAGATATTGACCAAAGAAAAGTAACCAAGCTTTCTAGTGGTGAAATCACTATTTATG
>JBMLQZ010000533.1:0-2515 GCA_049241285.1 Chitinophagaceae bacterium
ATTGCAATATCTCTATACACTGCATCATCTTCTTCTAAATAAACTCGAAATTTAAGTATTGCCATTATTAGAATTGTAATTGAATGTTATTAGCGATGAATGTACATCACAAAGTTGTAAAACTACATAAACCCAACACAAGTTTATGCTATTAATCCTATAATTTATTTTACTGCTGTTAATTGCAGTTCTTTTCCTTTTTCAATCATCCAAGCATATGCTGCTTCGTAATTGTTTTCTATTATTCCATCTAATATTCCATTTCTAATTCCATCTTTAATTATTCCTACTATTTTCCCAGGAGGCAAATCAAAAGTTTGCATAATTATTTCACCAGATATAGGAGGTTGCCAATTACGAATATGGTCTTTTTCTTCTACTGCTTTCAAACGTTGTTTAACCAATTCGAAATTTTGTAAATATCGTTTTACTTTATACGGATTTTTACTTGTAATATCTGCACTACAAAGCATCATTAAAGCATCTATATCTTCACCTGCATCGAATATCAAACGCCTTATTGCACTATCGGTAATATTTTCTTTTGTTAAACTAATGGGTCTTAAATGGAGTTCTACTAGTTTTTGTACCAACTTCATTTTATCGTTTAAAGGAAGCTTAAGCTTTGTAAAAATTTTAGGAACCATTCTAGCTCCTACTACTTCATGACTATGGAAGGTAAATCCATGCCCTTCTTCAAAACGTTTGGTTACAGGTTTTGCTATATCATGTAATAAGGCAGCCCATCTTAACCATAAATCATTCGTTTGCTCAGATATATTATCTATCACTTGCAAAGTGTGATAAAAATTATCTTTATGCCCCATTCCATCTACATATTCTGCCCCATGAAGTGCCATCATTTGGGGAAAAATGATGGATAATAATCCACTTTTACTCAATAAATCTAAACCAATACTTGGCTTTTGTGCCAGTAATATTTTATTCAATTCATCTGTAATTCTTTCTTGAGAAACAATCTTAATTCGATGTGCATTATCGATAATTGCTTGAAAGGTAACAGGCTCGATATTAAAATGTAATTGAGTAGCAAAACGAATGGCTCTCATCATTCTAAGAGGATCGTCACTAAAGGTTTCTAGAGGATTTAAAGGCGTTAAAATGCGTTTATTTTCTAAATCTTGTAATCCATTAAAAGGATCAATTAAAGTTCCAAAATTAGCTTTATTTAAACTTATTGCTAACGCATTAATAGTAAAATCTCGTCTGTTTTGATCATCTTCAATGGTACCTGGAACTACGTTTGGCTTTCTACTATTAAAATCGTAGCTCTCTTTTCTTGCACCTACAAATTCAATTTCAAAATGGTGGGCTTCAGCTTCATTTTCAGATACATAAAAATCTTTTAATACTATTTGAGCGGTACCAAAAGTTTTAAAAAAAGCAACCGTTGGTTTAGGTTTAAACCTTTCAGCTACTTTATTTGCCAATTCAATTCCATCACCTAAGCAAACAATGTCTGCATCTTTTGTATTTCTTCCAATTATTTTATCACGTACAAATCCTCCAATAACATAAGCTTCTACGCCAATTTCTTCAGCAGCAGCAGCTATTTTATTGAATACAAACAATTCTTTATCGGTACATAATATTTGCATGGCTGCAAATATATGTAATGATGGAACAGTGAAATTGATGAAAATGAACTGGATTTACAGTCGTTCAAAATTTTTATTTTGCCCAACAGTTGCTACAAATGCATTCAGCACTTTACCCGAATTATCGGTAACAAAGGCTACTAGTTTTAAATTAGATGTATTGAAATTTGATGCAATATTGGTAGATAAATTAGCCGAGAACTCATTTTGTTGCAACGAAATTACCGTTCCTTGAGTGCCTGTTAAGCTTTTTCTGAATACATCGTTATACGTAAAGTTTGAAATACTACCAGCACCACCATACAAATTGGGAAAATAATTGCGTTGAGTATGTTTTAAATTATCTTCTACCAAAAAGCAATGGAGCTTTGCATTTGATAATGTTTGTTGATTAGTACGAACTTTAACAATAGCTTGAATGGATGTGTTTACCAAGCTAGACTGAATGGCAATGCCAATATCTGATGAATTTTGAATAGAATTTGTAACTTGTGTTAGGTTATTATATTGAGGCGTTACCCAATTTAAACCTCTGTTTATATGGCCTGTTGGAACCCCAGATACTTGTCTTGCATTTGCTAAAGCATTGCCATCAGTAGTAATAAATGGATCATCACCAAATAAATGTACCCCTACAAAAATTACTTTATTATTGGCAAGTTTTAACAAATCAACTCCATATAAAATTTGAGGACAATTTCCACACCATGTACCAGAAAATTCTTCTACCAATACATGATGTACAAACTTATCTGAATTACTAACAGGTGGCATATTTGTAGAAGGCTTTGACACAGTAACGACTAAAACTGTTGTAGAAATGGCGTTTTTTAGTGCATAAACAGCAAATGTTCCTTCTGTTGTAAATACATGTTGATTGCCTGAAATAGGTAATC
>JBMLQZ010000534.1:0-2878 GCA_049241285.1 Chitinophagaceae bacterium
TAGCTATCTCTCTTACTCTATTCGTACTTCCTACATCTGGAGCAGCAAAACACAAATTCTTCAATTTCATTTGCTCAATGTAAGGAATAAAAATAGCTGAGCTATCTAAATGATCTACTGGTACATTAAAAAAAGCTTGTATTTGTGCTGCATGTAAATCCATTGTAATTACTCTATCTGCACCTGCAGCTTCAAGTAAAGTAGCTACTAATTTTGCACCAATGGCCACACGAGGTTTATCTTTTCTATCTTGTCTTGCATAACCATAATAAGGCAAAACGGCTACTATTTTGTAGGCACTTGCTCTTTTAGCAGCATCAATCATCAACATTAATTCCATTAAATTATCTGTTGGTGAATAAGTGCTTTGCACTAAAAAAACATAATCGCCACGAATACTTTCTAAAAAAATGGGTTGAAATTCCCCATCACTAAACTTTTGAATGTTGATTTTACCTAATGGAGCACCAAAGCGTTGTGCAATTTTTGCAGCAAGATGCTGAGAGCCTGTTCCAGAAAAAATTTTTACCGAGGGGTTCATAGCACTAAGAGTTGCAGCGAAGATAAAATTATGAAGCTTTAAAAAAGATTTTATTTCTGTTTTTGATGAAAAAAATATCTAGGGTATATTTATTAAATAATTCAATACTATGTCTGGAATTAAAAATTGGGCAGAAGATGATAGGCCAAGAGAGAAATTAATGCTTAAAGGGGTGCAAGCATTAAGCGATTCTGAACTGTTGGCAATTATAATTAATAATGGTACAGTTGAGAAAAGTGCTTTGGAATTGGCAAAAGAACTTTTAGCAGCTTGTAACAATAATTTAAACCGATTAGCAACTATTAGTTACCAACAAATGGTTGCCTTTAAAATAAAAGGATTAGGACCGGCAAAAGCTATTGCTATTGCTGCTGCTTTAGAATTGGGAGTAAGAAGAGATTCTGCTGAAAAAATTGTTCAAAAAATATCTAACAGTAAAGATATTGCCACTTACTTGCAGGCACTTTTACAACATAAAGATCATGAAGTTTTTTTGGTGGTGTTTTTAAATAATGCCAATAAAATTATTCATCACGAAGAAATTAGTAAAGGAGGCATTACAGGAACTGTAGCCGATCCTAAATTGATTATGAAACAAGCACTTATGTATAATGCTGTCTCTATCATTTTATGTCACAATCATCCAAGTGGAAATTTAAAACCTAGTAGAGCTGATGAATTTATTACGCAAAAAATTGTTCAAGCAGCAGCTTATTTAGATATTAAAGTGCAAGATCATATTATTGTAAGTAATGAAGGGTATTTTAGTTTTGCAGATGATGGGTTACTTTAGTTTTTTATGCTACAACACTTGATGATACTGGAACTACAGTCTTTTGCATCAATTGTAAAAAACGGTACATAGCTTGCATATCTTTTATATCATCTACTACTAATAAAAAGTTTTTACCAGCTTGTTTTAGTCTTGCCTTGTTAGTGCCAGTTTGTAAATAGTCTAATATATTTTTAAATAAAGTAGATTCAAAATAAGGCGAATCGTTTTTATTGATAAAATAGCAACGCATGGTTTTTTCCTTCAAAGTCATTTTCTCAAAACCAAGTACAATAGCAGACCATCTACATCTCACAGTTACAAATAAATCTTCTACCTGATCTGGTATTGGTCCAAAACGATCAACCATTTCGTTGTGAAAGGCCGATAGTTGTTCTTCGTTTTCACAATTATCTAAACGGGTGTAAAGCGATAATCTTTCAGTGATGCTTTCTACATAACTATCTGGAATTAATATTTCTAAATCGGTATCAATAGTACAGTCACTTACATAATCATCTTGTTGTGCAATTTCATCTTTAAACAATTCTTTAAATGAAGTTCGTTTCAATTCTTTTACGGATTCCTCTAAAATTTTTTGATACATTTCAAAACCAATTTCAGCCATAAAACCACTTTGTTCTCCACCTAGTAAATTACCGGCTCCACGTATATCTAAATCTCTCATTGCAATTTGAAATCCACTTCCTAAATCGCTAAATTGTTCTAAAGTTTGTAGGCGTTTTCTACTGTCTGTTGGTAAAGTACTCATTGGTGGAGCTAACAAATAACAAAATGCTTTTTTATTGCTTCGGCCGACACGACCACGTAATTGGTGTAAATCGCTTAAGCCAAATTGATGTGCATTGTTTACAATAATGGTATTTACATTGGCAATATCTACACCACTTTCAACAATGTTCGTACACACTAAAACATCATATTTCTTATCAATAAAATCTAGAATTCTTTCTTCTAATTCATGGCCTTCTAATTGTCCATGAGCAAAACCAATGCTTAAATCTGGACATTGTGCCTGAATAATAGCAGCCATTTCGCCCAAACCTTGCACTCTATTGTGTATGAAAAAAACTTGGCCACCTCTATTGGTTTCAAAATAAATAGCATCTCTTATAAAATCGTCGTTAAAAACATGTACTTCTGTTTGAATAGGCTGTCTATTTGGTGGTGGTGTGTTGATAATACTTAAATCTCTTGCACCCATTAAGCTAAAATGCAAAGTTCTAGGAATTGGTGTGGCAGTAAGCGTTAAACAGTCAACACTCGTTTTAAATGTTTTTAATTTTTCTTTATGAGCAACGCCAAATTTTTGTTCCTCATCAATAATCATGATGCCCAACTCTTTAAATTTCACTTCTTTACCCAACAAACCATGAGTGCCAACAATAATATCTATTTTGCCTTCAGCAAGTTTTTCTAACGTTTCTTTTTTCTCTTTTGCCGATTTAAAACGATTGATATAATCAACAGTTACTGGAAAATCTTTTAATCGGTCTTTAAATGTTTTGTAATGTTGAAAAGCCAAGATAGTTGTAGGCACTAAA
>JBMLQZ010000534.1:2888-6005 GCA_049241285.1 Chitinophagaceae bacterium
GTTTTCCATCTACCACACTTTTAAAAGCTGCTCTTACGGCTACTTCTGTTTTACCAAATCCAACGTCACCACAAACCAATCTATCCATAGGACTAGGGCTCTCCATATCTTTTTTTACATCTGCTACAGCCTTAGCTTGGTCAGGTGTATCTTCATACATAAAGCTAGCTTCTAACTCGGTTTGCATGTACGTATCAGGAGCATGTGCAAAACCTTGTTGGCTTTTTCTTTGTGCATATAATTTTATCAGGTCAAATGCTATTTCTTTAACCTTGGCTTTTGTTTTTTCTTTTAGTTTGTTCCAAACATCGCTGCCAAGTTTATTTATTTTGGGCAACGTGCCTTCTTTACCAGTGTATTTAGATATTTTATGTAAGGAGTTAATGTTTACGTAAAGGATATCGGAATCTTTATAAATAATACGAACGGCTTCTTGTATTTTACCATTTACTTCTAACTTTTGCAAACCGCTATAAGTGCCAACACCATGATCGATATGGGTAACATAATCTCCTGGCTGAAGATCTCTCAATGTTTTTAAGGTTATTGCCTTGTTTTTGTTATAGGCTTGCTTAACCCTATATTTATGATAACGCTGAAATATTTGATGATCGGTGTAGCAAACTACTTTTAAATCAAAGTCTATAAACCCTTCATGAATGGAAGTTGCTACTGGTACAAAATTTATTTCGGTATTTAATTCTTTAAAAATGCTATGTAGGCGTTCTAACTGTTTGGCCTGATCGGCAAAAATGTAAATAGCAAATTGATTGGCTTCATGAGCCGTTAAATCTTTAATTAACAAATCGAATTGTCTATTAAAAGATGGTTGCGATTTGGTTTTGAATGTAACAAGTTCTTGCTCTTGATGAGCAAAAAAAGGCTGATAACCAAATTCAATAATATGTCTTTGCTGAATTAATCGTTCAATAGTTGCAACGGGTGTAAAATCTGCCAATGATACTTCTTTCAAAATTTTAGTATCATCTTCATCTTCTTCCTCTGGTAAAATATTTTGTTTGTGTTTGTTAGTTTTAGTTTTAGTTTGTGCTATGTTTTGTAGCTCTTTAGCTTCTCTCCATCTTTCTAAAAATAGTCCTAAATCTTCTTCTTCTTGCAGTATTTTTTCTTTAATCACATCCCAATCTTTTAACCAAACAACTGTATTTTCAGGTAAAAATTCAAATAATGGAACTTTATCACCCGTTTCAAATTGCGTTTCTACATTTGGTATAATGCTTACTTGTAAAAGCTTGCGTTCACTTAGTTGCGTTTCAGGATCAAAAATGCGAATACTATCTACATCGTTTCCAAATAATTCTACTCTGTACGGTTTTTCGTTTCCAAATGAATAAATATCTAAAATGCCACCACGTAAGGCAAATTGTCCAGGCTCATATACAAAATCTGTTCTCACAAAACCATACATTACAAACAATTCCATTAATCCATTTACGTTTAGCGTATCGTTGGTTTTTATTTGTATAATGTTTCCGCTTAATGTTTTAGGCAGTACCACTTTTTCAAACAATGCCTGCGGATAGGTAATGATAATTTTTTTATTACCGCCATTTGCTAATTTGGTTAATGCTTCTGTTCTAAGCATTACATGTGATGAGTTGAGTAACCTAAAGTTTTTTTGATTTTTGAATGAAGATGGAAAGTAAAAAAGATCTAAAGCACTCGTTAAATTTTCAATGGTATTGTGAAAATATGCAGCTTCTTCAGCATCATTCAACACCACAATATGATTTAATTGTTGGGTGTTTGCATGATTAAAAATGGCACTGATTAAAAATTCTACACTACTTCCTTGTAAGTTTTTTAAGAATAATTGCTGTTTTTGGGGCAATAAAAGAGCGTTCGCCAATTGCAAAAGGCGGGGGGAATTTTCGTATTTTTCTAACAACACATTCAAATTCATAACTACCAATCCTAGTAAAATGCCGCAAAGATAGTTGCAAGCCACTAGTTGCCACTATTTGTTCATGAAATAAATGAAGATTGTTACTGAATTTCAGCACACAATTCAATCAATACACCATTTGTTTCTTTAGGATGAACAAAACATACCATTTTATTATCAGCTCCTTTTTTAGGAGTTACGTTTAATAACTTAAATCCTTCCGTTTCTAATCTTTTCATTTCTTCCAAAATATCTGGTACCAAAAAAGCAATATGGTGCATTCCTTCACCTTTTTTATCAATAAATTTTGCAATAACACCATCTTCAGTGGTACTTTGAAGCAATTCAATTTTTGTTTCACCTTGTTTGAAAAATGCTGTTAGCACATTTTCACTAGCTACTTCTTCAATTTTATAGCAAACAGTTTGTAAAATTTTTTCATATAAAGGGATGGAAGTTTCTAAACTTTTTACTGCTATTCCAATATGTTCAACAGTTTTCATAGGCCAGAAAATAGCTTTTTAATGATTACGATATATGGAAAATCATGTTTGTAAATAAGAACTTGCAAAATTATAGAACCCTTTGCAGTAATTTTGTGTTGTTAGTAAGTAATAAAGCAATCAAAAAATTTATGTTGAAATTTCCTATCTATCTTGATAACAATGCAACAACACCCATGGATCCAAGGGTTTTAGAAGCAATGATTCCATATTTTACTGAGCATTTTGGTAATGCAGCAAGTAGAAATCATCCATTTGGTTGGCAGGCTGAAGAGGCAGTAGATTATGCCCGTGAGCAAGTTGCTCAATTGATAGGAGCAGATCCTAAAGAAATCATCTTTACTTCTGGAGCAACAGAAGGCGATAATTTAGCCATTAAAGGTGTGTACGAAATGTACGCTAGTAAAGGTAACCATATTATTACTGCTACTACAGAACATAAAGCAGTATTAGATACTTGTAAGCACATTGAAAAATTAGGTGGAGAAGTAACATATTTACAGGTAAAACAAGACGGATTGATTGATCTTGCTGAGTTAGAAGCTGCAATTAAACCAACTACCATTTTGGTTGCAATTATGTATGCAAACAATGAAATTGGAGTTGTTCAACCTGTTAAAGAAATAAGTGCCATTGCTAAAAAACATGGTGTTTTAGTGTTTTCTGATGCTGTGCAAGCTGTAGGAAAAATACCTGTTGATGTAAATA
>JBMLQZ010000535.1:0-6641 GCA_049241285.1 Chitinophagaceae bacterium
CTTCTAACATATTTTTTTCAAAAAAATCAGCATTAAAAAATTAAAAATCAGAGATATGCAGTTTAGAAATTTTAAAATGGTAAGCTATGTAGTTTATGGAAGAGGTAGCTTTAATCAACTCGACGAAATTCTCACTCCACATAGAAAAGGTGATGCTCCAATGATTTTTTTGGTAGATCATTTTTTTGAAGGAAAACAATTACCCAATAGAATTCCTTTAAGAGGCAAGGATATAATTATTTATGCCGATGTTACTTATGAACCAAAAACAACACAAGTAGATGCTTTAGCAAAAAGACTAAAAGATGAATTTGGAACTGTAAGTGGTATTATTGGCATTGGTGGTGGAAGTACCATGGACTTGGCAAAAGCGGTAAGCTTAATGATGACTAACCCTGGTTCTAGTGCTGATTATCAAGGCTGGGATTTGGTGAAATTTGCAGGTGTTTACAAAGTGGGCATACCTACACTTAGTGGTACTGGTGCTGAAGTTTCTAGAACAACCGTTTTAACAGGACCAACTCGTAAACTAGGGATGAATAGTGATTTTACACCTTTCGACCAAATTGTGTTAGATCCTGAATTATGTAAAGATGCTCCGGTAAATCAACGTTTTTATACAGGCATGGATTGCTATATTCATTGTATTGAAAGTTTACAAGGCACCTATTTAAACGAGTTTAGTAAAAGTTATGGAGAGAAAGCATTAGAACTTTGTAGAGAAGTATTTTTAGGAAAGAAAACTTGGAACGACAGCTTTGATGATAAACTAATGATGGCAAGCTATGCAGGTGGAATGAGTATTGCTTATAGTCAGGTTGGTGTTGCACATGCGGTTAGTTATGGCTTAAGTTATTTATTAGGCACCAAACATGGAATTGGTAATTGTATTGTAATGAACCACATTGAAGAATATTATCCTGAAGGCGTAGCAGAATTTAAGCAAATGGTTGAAGAGAATAATATTGATATTCCTGAAGGTATTTGTAAAGGTTTAACAGACGAACAATTTGATGCAATGATTAATGTGAGTTTAGGAATGAAACCTTTATGGGAAAATGCTTTGGGCAAAAATTGGGAATCAATAATGACAAGAGAAAAGTTAAGAGCTCTGTACGAAAAATTATAACCACTAAATTATTACCTATTAAAAAGCCATCTGAAATTCAGATGGCTTTTTTGGTTTTTTTTGCTTGCTTGTTTTGAAATATTATTTATAAATAATTAATAAGTTAGTTGTGGTTACAGGCTGATTTGGTAAGCCAGATTTTACAACAGCACTAGTAGGTAAGCCAGATGTGTTATAAGTATACGTGTAAGTAACTACATCTTCTAAAGTACCATTTTCATCATAATGTCTTTCAGTTGCTACATTATTTTTTGAGCTAGGTTGTAATAGCAATGAAAGAACCTCTTTTTGAGAATGTAATGGATTGGGCTTGTTATCGTACGTAAATTCAACATAGCCTGAAGAAACCATTTGATTGTTATTAAAAAAGTCAGGCACGAAAGAAGATATTTTGGTTACATTACCATCACCACTATATTGAAAACGAAACTCTAATATTGGAATAAATAAAGCACCAGTTTTAGTAGTTATAGTAGCTTTTGATAATAAGTTATTTTGATACTCATATAATATAGTACCTATTTTAACAGACCCTGTAAAAATATCTGCCTTTTCTAAAACATTATTATTGCTATAAACTGGAACAATTTTTTCACCAGAAACACTACTTAATTCCGACATTTTTTTGCTGGCATTATACAACACATTGTATTCTACTGTTGAGCCATTTGTATTTAAGTCAGATTTTAAAGTAACTTTTTGTACTGAACCATCGGTGTTGTAAGAAAACTTAATAAACTCATCACCATTTTTAAACTCTGCAACTTTTGCTGTAACAACTACACCAGTACCTCCGGTGCTTGCTTCTTTAGAGCAAGATGTTGCTAAAATTGAAAATGTGAAGAAGGCTAAAAGACCTAGAAACGGTTGAACGATTTTGTTTTTCATAAATGTTGTTTTATTGTTTAAATTTTTATTATTACGCTGCAAACATATTTTACCGATACCTGCTCAACAATAACATATTGATGTGAATTATTCTTGAGATTATTGTACGCTTACATCAATTTAGAAAGTACTTACAATTGCATTCATGTATACTTTCTACAGATAAATGATAGCGTAGATATGAATGAAAAAAGAAGAATTACAATATATGATCAATAGATACATCGTTATACGATTCTTCACCAGATAATAAAATTATCATAGTAAAAAAGTAATCCATCATATCAAAAAAATGCTTTGCCATATTGCTACTTTAATTATTTGATGAACTAGTGTTTAACGAGAAAACTCATCAGCTTGAATAGACACTTTCTTCAAAAAATCTTTATTTACAGCCATGTCCCTACTCCAAATAATTTCTTGATAATTACAATTAGCAAGTGTTTCTTCTTTAGACTTTTCTACCACTTTTTTGGTGCTGCCTGCTATTGCTAATAAAAGATTGGTAGTCATGAATTTCTTTGTCATAATGCTTTGTTTTAGTGATGCAAAAATGTTATCATTTCTACAAGCACACAATAGCATATTCATGTGAAATTGTAATGAGTATTGTAAAGCATTAAAAAGTACTTTAACTAAAAACCAATTGATCTAAATTGTTTTGTTCAGGATAAAATTGTGGAATAATGAATTGAGGCTGTTGCTGAAAAGCAATATCAAAAACTTTGGCAACAATTGCTTCTGTAGAATATTGAATGGTTAATGGCTTTGGTGGCAAGGCTGCCAACCAACGATAAATAGATTGTGTAAATTGTGGATAGATTGTTTGAATAATTGGCACTCTAAAAGCTTCTAATGCTGCTGCATTACACAATTGCTCATATTGACCAGCAATAGGTATACATAATAATTTTTTACCCAAATACAAAACTTCTGCTGGTGTTTCAAAACCAGCACCAGTAATAACACCATGAGCACTAATAATACTTTTATTAAAAGCCTCTTGCTGTATTGGAAAAAGGATACAATTTGCTATACGTGTAATTGAAGTAACTTTCTTAGAAAAAATATGAAACTTAAAATCGGTACAGCTTCTTAATGCATTTACCACTACTTCATCGCTAAAATGAGAAAGGTATACCGTAATATGACCTTCATCGGTAATATTCGCTTGTAAAATATTTTTTTTAATAATGGGTGAAAAAATAAATGAATCGTATGATTGAAAATGCAATCCAACTTGATGTGTAGCTGTTGCATAATTTTTCAATATCCATTCTCCAATAATATCTCTTTTAAGAGGTCTTGGAGTATTTTTAGAAAGAAAGCTTGCTTGATGACCAAATTGTATGCTTTGTTTTTTATGAAATTTACATGCTAATGACGTAATAGATTCAAAATCGTTAATTACAACATCGTATTTATGAACTGGTAATTGTTTGGCCTCTTTAATAATTGATGGCAAACTGAATGCCTTAAACATTTTATAATAATCTAACCCACCTCTGTTTCCATAAAACAAACTAACACCTTTACTACGATACTTTACATGTAAATCTTGAGTAGCTAAATGACTATTACTTCCACTCAAAAATACATCTACACTACCATATTGTTGCAAGTATGGCATTAACTGAGTAGCCCTTGCTATATGGCCATTTCCTGTGGCTTGTACAGCATATAGTATTTTCATTTGTTTACTCATAATGATAGTTTTACGCCACTTTCAATAGCAGTTACAAAAGATTGAAACAGTACTACTTCATCTGGAACAACATTTAACTTTGGTAGTCTTTTTTCCATAGCCACAACTGGTGCTTTATTTTGTATAAAATCTGCTTCGTTGTATTGATAAATTGTCCAATCGTTTTGATGATATTCTAGTGCAGTTAAATTTTCTATCCAATCACCACTATTCAAATAAGTAACGGATCCTTTATCTGTAGTGATCACTCTTTTTTGTGGCTGGTGAATATGACCACAAATAACATAGTCGTACTTTTTTTCGATGGCTAATTCTGCTGCAGTTTGTTCAAAATCACCTATCCATGAAACCGCTTTTTTTACGCTATTTTTTACCTTTTTACTAAAGCTCATTTTTTCTTTCCCCATCAACTTCAATAACCGATTAATAAGACTATTGATTAGTATCAAAAAATCGTATCCATGACCACCTAGCTTGGCTAATAATTTGGCACTACCTTTTGTTGTTGCATCAAAAATATCGCCATGAAAAAGCCATGTCATTTTACCATTAATTTCAATCACCAACTTATCTGTCAACTGAAAATTACCTAATTGCAAATCACTATATCTACGAAGGGCTTCGTCATGATTACCTGTTATATAAACCACTCTGGTTCCTTTACTTAGCAAGTGCATCATTTCTTTTATCACTTGCATATGTGTTACAGGAAAATAGTGTTTATTAAATTGCCATACATCTATAATATCTCCATTAAGAATTAAAATTTGAGGAAGAATACTTTTGAGATAGTTCACAATTTCTTGTGCTTGGCAGCCATAAGTACCTAAATGTAAATCACTTAATACAACAACTTCAACTGGTCTTCTTTCCATGTTAAATAGAGTTTACCAAAATTGTAACAAGCGTATTAACGTAATGTGATGATAAGGTGAACAAATTGTTATGGATACATAAGTTTAAAGCTGTTGACAACTGCAAATAGTTGGTAATAAATATTGCTATACTTAACAATTTTAACCGTTTTAATGTGCAGCTAAATAGTGAATTCCAATTAGCATTATTTCTATATTTAACAGTATGATAAAACCATTTTTATACGAGATTTAAAATATCAACCCCGTATTTTAATCATTTTAAATATTTGTCTAGATTTTTTTTGATACTTTTATTCAAACGATTGACTTATAGTGTATAGTAAGTTGTTAAGAAAAACTTCTTATAAAAAACTATAAAACACATAACCGATTAAAAATGCCAAGAAAATTTCAACTTGTGATAGTGTTTGTTATTTCAGCAGTTTGCACAAGAGCACAAACCAAATTGCCTATTTTTTTTGGCGATAGCATGATTTTGCAACAACAAACACAATCTGCCATTTGGGGAACTGATAATGCAAACACAACAATTAGTGTAATAGGAAGTTGGGGTGCTTCTAACACTACCACAACTGATATATCTGGAAGATGGAAATTAAATATTCAAACACCATCAGCAGGTGGCCCCTATACTGTTACTGTTAGAGGAAGCAGAGAAATTATTTTTAGAAATATAATGATTGGTGAAGTTTGGTTTTGTGCCGGACAATCAAACATGGAAATGCCTATGAAAGGCTACGATACAGATCCTCCACAAACTGTTGATAGTAGTGCTTTCTTCATAGCCAATTCAACTAACATTAATATTCGAATGTTTAAATCTGGTTGGAACCCTGTTAGCAGAACACCATTGTACGAAGTATCGTCTGGAAAATGGAATTCTGCTTCACCAGCATCAACACCTGATATCAGTGCAACTGCATATTTTTTTGCAAGAAAACTACAGTTAGAATTAGGCATTCCGGTTGGAATAATCATCACTGCAAGAGGAGGAACTAGTATTGAAAGTTGGATGGATAGTGCTACTATAGCTACTGTAAAACCTGTAGAAATACCAGAAACACTCAATTGGCAAACGGCACATACCACACCTGTACAAATGTATAATACCTTTTTACACCCATTTATTGGCTATACAATTAAAGGAGTTATTTGGTCGCAGGGAGAAGCCAATATTAGTAGACACCAAGAATACTTTTCACTGTTTACAAGAATGATTGCTCTTTGGAGAAATAAATGGGGAATTGGCGATTTTCCGTTTTACTTTGCACAAATTGTTCCTAATGGAGGAACTACCAATCAAAACTCGGCTTTTTTTAGAGAAGCACAGCTAAACACAATGCTACTTTCACCCAATACAGGCATGGCATCTACTATGGATATTGCCACACAAGTGAGTGTTCACTATCCTAAAAAAAAGGTTGTTGGCGACAGATTGGCTGAGTGGGCTTTAATTAAAAATTATGGAAAAAGAGGAACACCTAGTGGCCCTGTTTTTAAAAGCCTAACTATTTCGAACGATGTTATCAATTTAAGATTCGATTATAGTGGATTTGGATTAACAAGTTTTGGAAATGGATTTAGTGATTTTGAAATAGCCGGTGCAGATAAAGTATATTATCCTGCAACAGCAACGCTTGCCGACTATAATTATTCTATTAATGTAAGAAGCAGTAGCGTTCGTTCTCCTTTATATGTTAGATATGCTTTCAAAAACTTTGTAGTAGGCTCTCTGTTTAATGCAGCTGGCTTGCCTGCACCTTCGTTTAGAACAGAAAGTATGCAAGAGATTATAAGCTTATTGCCTGTACAATTTGGAACAGTGAAAATTTTAAATACCAATATAGGAACAAGACAGATTGAATGGAATACACTATCAGAAATAGATATTGAGAGCTATGATATAGAAAGATCTATAAATGGCGTAAACTTTACCACAATAGGAAATATTTTGGCAAAAAGGAGTAATGCTAATTACATGTTTGAAGATGAAACGAACAAAACAAATAACATTGTTTATTATAGAATAAAAGCAATCAAT
>JBMLQZ010000536.1:0-3461 GCA_049241285.1 Chitinophagaceae bacterium
ATTCTTACCCATTTTCCATTCTTTACCTGCTAATACATTGGCAGCATACCCATAATTGAATGTTGAATTTCTTTCTATACCATCACTTCCTTTATATTTAGATTGAAATATTGAACCCGTAGTTAACACATAAAAACCTTTGGTTAAAAACTTCTCTATAGTAAGTTCAATACCATAATTTTTTCCTGTTCCTTTATTAACTAATCCTGCTTTATCTGGAAAAGTAAAATCTGCACCAGCATTTAACATACTAAAACCACTTGACTGACTTTCAACAGGAACATCGAACAGCGATTGATAATATAATTCAGACTTAAATCGCCAATTATTTCTTGCCCTAACCTCGTAACCTAGTACAAAATGATGTGATTTTGTAAAGTCTAAATTTCTGTTACTTTTATCAATATTGTTACCATTTAACTCTTGAAATAAATACACTGGTAATGGCTGCAATTGTGCATGTAACCCATAATTGAACAAAAGTGTATTGCTATTATTTAATTGATAACTCATGCCAAAACGAGGCTCAATAATAGAAGTTTTATTAAACGAATAATACATGCTATGCAATCCGCCAGTAAATGACAATTGGTTAATTGGCTTATATCTAAATTGTGAAAACGCTTGTAATAAAGTGCTATTTCCTTTATAATCTTGTTCTGTGTCAAAAGGGTCGTTGCTGCCTCTTCCTTCTCTAGAAACAACTTTCGTTTCAGTTTCAAAAGCTTCAACTATTATACCATTTCTCCAGCTAAGTTTGGTATTTACTTTTGTATTGATTAATGAAGAAAATCTGAGTGTATTATTTTGATTTCTTGAACTTAATGTTAACCATCTATTGGTATAATTCAGTGGTAAAGGATATTGATATTGATCGAAGTTGTTCTTTACACTTGAATAAGAAACAACTGTTCTAATATAAGATTGCTTACCTACATCAATAGTATGTTTTGCACCAAATACTAGTAGATTGCTTTCTACATCTGCATCCTGATCTTTTCTACTATAAAAATCTGTTGTATCAATATCTTTTCCTATAAAATTAATTTTACTAATTCCTCCCATTCCAAACAAACTAAACTTTCCAGCTTTTGATTTAGCAAATTGAATATTATATACCCAATCTTGATATTTAGGTACGGCTGATGTGCCCACATTTATACCTAAACTTTGACCAATTTGTACAAATGAATAACGATACCCTACCAAATAAGAAGCTCCATTTTTTTTCTTACTTAATGGGCCTTCTAACATTAATTCTAAACCAGAAAACAAGTTTAACTGAACAGTTTTCTCATGTTTATCGGTATTACCATTTCTTAATTGAATATCAAACACAGCAGCATTAGCGTTTCCGTATTCAGCAGGAAAAGCACCCGTATAAAAATCAGAGGTTTTTAATGCATTGGTGTTTAAAGCAGAAACAGGACCACCTGTTGTACCAGCTGTTGAAAAATGATTAGGACTAGCTGTTGGTATACCTTCTAATCGCCACAAAACACCAGCAGGAGAATTACCTCTTACAACAATATCGTTTCTGCTATCACTATTAGAAATTACACCTGCAAAACTGCTTACAAGTTTTGATGGATCATTTCTACCACCTGCAAAACGGGTAACTTCTTCCATACTAAAGCTTCTACTACTAGATCCTGCAAACTCGTTAGAGGCATTTCCTTTTTTAATTTTAATTGTTGTTACAGTAACATCACTCAATGTTTTAATTTCTTGTTCTAATGCAACATCAATTACTACTTCTTTACCAACTGTGACTAAAATTTCTGGAATAACTGCTGTTTTATAACCTACCATGCTTACAGCAATAGAAATTCTTCCTGTTTGAATATTATTTAACGCATAAATACCATTACTATTTGTTGTGGTGGCTACTTGTTTAGCAGATAAAATAGTTACAACAGCACCAACTAAAGGCTTTTCGCTTACTTTATCAATAATGATACCTTTTACTACTTGCGTATTGTTTTGAGCAAAGGAATAAATAACGGCTAATAAAAAATAAATAGATACTACAACTTGTTTCATGTTTGTTTTGATTAATGACTATGCAAACATGAAACTTCTTTCACTATTTTTCATTGATAAATATCAATATAGAAGCTTAAGAAAAACTTATTGATAAATATCAATAGACTTGAGTGACTTTTTTTTACGAATACGACTTAAATGTTCTGGTGTTACTCCAATATATGAAGCAAGCATGTATTGTGGTACTTTTTGTAATAAGTTAGATCCGTTATCAATCATGCGTTGATAACGTTGTTCTGGAGTTAATAACAGCAATGCATTTGAACGCTGAGAAACATGTATAAATAACATTTCTGCAATCTTTCGTCCAAAAATTTGAAATACAGGATATTGATTGTATAAAAACTGCATATCATCATAATGTAAAGCAAACAGTATGATATCTTCTAAACATTCTAAATTTTCAGTTGCAGGCTTACGAGTTAAAAAGCTATCATAGATGGAGACATATTCATTTTCGCCAATAAACCCAGTTGAAATTTCTTTCTGGTTGATGGTATTATATATTCTGCAAAATCCCTTCTCTATAAAGTAAACATAATTGCTTACATCGCCTTGTTTTACAATTGCATCTCCTTTTTTAAATGTTTTAAGTTTTAATTTGTCTTCAAGTGCTATCCATTCTTCATTAGATAAATGAGGAATCATTTTTTGATAGTAATCTCTAATATTTTGAAACATTGAGAATAAGTCGATTATGAATATAGAGTGAAGAAATGCAAATGATAATGATGGATTATTTTCTGGCTAATCTAAACTCTTTTTTGGCTGTATTTGTGGTAGTGCCTTTTGACCTTAAATCAATAGTAGCTTTACAAGTTACACCTTGAACCAAGCCTGTTATATTTACAGTAAAACTAGCAGTTGAAACTGTTAGTGATTGATTAAAAACCACTCCAGCATCGCCTTCTCTTTTAACATCTATAATGGCATCAATTCCTTTACTAGGTAATTTAGAAGTTATATTTACAGTGAAACTATGTGTAGCTCCTGAAACAGGATGTACAAGATTAGCAGGATCTGGTGTTATTGTAAATACAATATTTTCCTCATTTTCATTTCCAACAGGTGGTGGCGTAGAACCACCTCCTCCACTGGCACTTTTTTTACAAGAAGCCATTAAGCAAGTGATACTCAACAATAATATTACAACATTCAATATTTTAAAAGTTTTCATAACTCTAATTTATATGTCTTCTTCACAAAATAGCTACAAAACAAATTACGGTATGTTCTGTACTTTCAAATCTAACAAATAATTTGAAACTAGTTTTAATTTGTTATTTAGTAGTTGAAAATTGATAGCAAATATTCAACAAATTAAGGTGGAATTAATTTAATTTTTGAGAAGATAGCATACTTTCATCTTGCATGATTTATCGATATTATTTGCAGGAATATGCAATTATTTACAG
>JBMLQZ010000537.1:0-1905 GCA_049241285.1 Chitinophagaceae bacterium
AGAAGATGCCGGAAAAAGCAAAGCAGAAATAGATGCTATTAAAGAAGATAAAAAAGAAATTGTTATTCAAGCTAAAGGCATTGAAGTAATCAATTAATTTTCCTTAAAAAATAAAAACGCTCACAGAAATAGCTTTTTGTGAGCGTTTTTTGTTTTCTATAAAGAGCTCATCAATTTAATTTCGTTTCTGTATAGAATAATTTTTTTCTGATTTTCAAGTTGTTTTAAAAGTCTCGATATTACAACTCTTGATGTAGCTAATTCATCTGCAATAACATAGTGTGAGGCCTTAATTACGCTTGAACCAGATAAACGTTGTTTTTCTTTTAAATAAGCTATTAAACGTTCGTCTAATTTATGAAAGGCAATACTTTCAATAGATTTTAATAATTCTAAGAACCTTTCATTAAAGCTGTGCATAATATAGTTTTTCCAAGAAGTATATTTGCACAACCATTCATCTAATTTTGTATGTGGTATTGCTAGTAGTGTTACATCATCTTCTGCTATGGCTTTTACTTCACTTTTCTTTGCTTCAACACAACAACTATAAGCCATAGAACAACTTTCATTATTGGTTAAATAGTATAATAAAATTTCATTTCCTTCATCATCTTTTCTAAATACTTTTATGGTACCTTTTAATACCAACGGCATCATTCTAATATACTTGCCATAGTCCATAATTAGTTCGCCTTCATTAAAATGTTTTATCGAGCCAAATTCTTGCATTTCGTCAATAAGTGCAGTCTCAAATAAGCCATTAAAATTCAAAAAATATTCGTTCATAATAGCAGCTCTAGAAAATTATTTAATGGGGTAGCTTATTTCTAAAATACCCATAAACCCAAGTTCCTGCAATTGCACTTAATAATGTAACAATTATTACAGTAGCCCCTACACCAATTTGGGCAAATAAAGGCCCTGGACAAGCACCTGTAATTGCCCATCCTAAACCAAAAATTAATCCGCCAATTATTTGGCCTTTATTAAATTGTTTTGGATGAAAATGTATTTGTTCTCCATAAATAGTTTTTACTTTAAAGTGTTTCAAAAGTGCTACAGAAATGGCCGCAACAATAACAGCACTTCCTATAATTCCATACATATGAAACGATTGCAAGCGAAACATCTCTTGTATTCTAAACCAACTAATTATTTCTGCTTTAACAAATACAATTCCAAACAAAATGCCTACTGGCAAATATTTTATAGAATGATACCATTGATGCTCTAATTCACTTTCGTTAATACAAGCAGTATCTAACGATCGTACTTCAAAATCGGTATTTTGTTCTTTCATATCAATTAATTTAATGCTAGAATATAAGGTAATATAAGATTGGCCATAATAAAACCACCAACCATAAAACTAATGGTAGCAACTAAAGATGGCCATTGTAAATTAGCCAACCCATTAATTGCGTGGCCACTGGTACAACCACCAGCATATCTAGTTCCGAAACCCACCATAAATCCACCAATTACCATTAATAGAAACCCTTTTACAGTAAATAGTTGCGGCCAATTAAACAGTTCAATAGGTACTAAACTAGTATAATCTGTAATGCCATAACTTGTTAATTCAACTACCAATTTTTCATTCAATTGTATAGGTTCTTCACTTTGAAAAAAATAGGCTGCTATCATTCCTCCAATAAAAATGCCTACTACAAAAAATAAGTTCCAAACTTCTTTTTTCCAATTGTATTGAAAGAAGGAAATATTTGCAGGAAAACAAGCTGCACAAACGTGCCTAAGTGAAGCACTTATGCCAAAAGATTTATTACCCAACAATAGAAGAATAGGTACTATTAATCCAATTAATGGACCAGCTACATACCAAGGCCAAGGTTGTTTTACCCACTCAATAAAGTTCGTCATTATTTAATGAAATTTTATTTG
>JBMLQZ010000538.1:0-2793 GCA_049241285.1 Chitinophagaceae bacterium
GCAGAAAGACCAGAAATTGATAGATGGATTCTTTCATCATTAAATACATTAATTAAAAAAGTTACAGACTCAATGAATGATTATGAGCCAACGCAGGCTGGTCGTTATATTGAAACTTTTGTAGATGAGCATTTGAGCAACTGGTATGTTCGTCTTTGTCGCCGTCGTTTTTGGAAAGGAGAATATGAGAATGATAAAATTGCAGCATATCAAACATTATATGAATGTTTAGAAACTTTAACAAGACTAATTGCTCCTATTTCACCATTTTTCAGCGATGCAGTGTTTAGTAACTTAAATGCCATTAGCAAGCGATTTGAAGAAGAAAGTGTGCACCATGTTTTGTTTCCATTTTCAAACGAATCGGCAATTGATATAGCTTTAGAAGAAAGAATGCAATTGGCACAAGACGTATGTAGTTTGGTATTATCACTTCGTAAAAAAGTAAATATCAAAGTGCGTCAGCCATTACAAAAAGTGCTCATTCCAGTATTAAATCCTACCATGAAATTACAATTAGAAAAGGTAGAAGATTTAATTAAAGCAGAAGTTAATGTAAAAGAATTAGCATATTTAACAGAAACCGAAGGTATTATTAAGAAAAAAGTTAAAGCTAATTTCAAAACATTAGGTGCTAAGTTGGGTGCAAATATGAAAGAAGCAGCTTCGAGAATTGCAACATTTACCCAACATGAAATTGCCGAAATAGAACAAAATGGCAGTATTTCTATTTCAATATCAAATACCTATAATATTGTAATTACCAGCTCAGATGTTGAAATTACGGCTGAAGATATTCCAGGTTGGAGTGTTGCTAGTAAGGGTTCTTTAACTGTTGCATTAGATATTACCATTACAGAAGCGCTTCAAAACGAGGGGAATGCAAGGGAATTGATAAATAGAATACAAAATATAAGAAAAGAGAGCGGATTTGAGCTTACAGACCGTATATTCGTAACATTGCTTGATAATAACGCAACGTTAAAGACGAGCATAAATGAATTTAACGATTATATTTGCCGTGAAATTTTGGCAGAGAGCATCAATTGGGTGTCTGAAATGGAAATAGGCACCGAAGTTGAAGTAAACGATTCTATGTTAAAATTGAACGTAACTAAAAAAGCATAAACGCTATGGCTACAAAGAAAACTGCTCCAAAAAAAGCCACAAAACCTGCAGCAAAACCTGCTGCCAAAGCTCCTGTAAAGCCAACTAAACCAGTTGCTAAAAAGGTAGCGCCCAAAAAAGTTGTAGCCGCAAAACCTGTAGCCAAAAAAGTAGCCACTGCTAAAGCTGCACCAACTAAAAAAGTAGCAGCAGTTACAAAAACAACTGCAGTTGTTTCAAAAAAACCTACACCAAAACCTGTAGAAAAAGCTACAGCAAAAAAAGTAGTAGCGTCAAAACCTGTAAAAGCTTCAGCGCCAGCAAAAAAAGTAAAAGCTAGTCCTAAAGCAGAACCTGTTGTAGTAAAAGCTAGTGCTAAAAAGGTTGTTTCACCAGTAGTTGCTAAACCAAAGATTGAAGAAAAAACAACGGCACCAGTTTCAAAAAATAAGGCAACAAGTTCTTTACCAACTAAGCCAATTAAAAAAGCATTAGAACCAATGAAAGAAGTGAAAGTGCCCAAAATATCTACAAAAACGAGTGTTCCGTACAATCCTATTTATACACCAATGGAAAAAAGATCAGATATACAAAAGCCAGGAGCTCCACTTGTAAAGTACAGTGATGCTGATTTAAATGAATTTAGAGATTTAATAAATAAAAAATTAGATACTGCTAAAAAAGAGTTAGCCTACTTGCAAGGATTAATTACCAGAAAAGATGAAATGGGTGGCAGCAATGATGATGCTAGATATATGACAATGGAAGATGGAAGTATGAGTATGGAAAGAGAGCAATTGAGCCAAATGGCAAGTAGACAAATTACTTATATTGACCATTTAGAAAAAGCCATAATGCGTATTGAAAACAAAACCTATGGTGTTTGTAGAGTTACAGGCAAATTAATTGATAAAGCTAGATTAAGAGCAGTACCTCATGCAACCCTTAGCCTTGAAGCAAAATTGGGTTTGGTAAAACCAAGTGCTGAACAATAGTAATAGTTTTAATATAAAATATAAAAATGGCTGTCTAAAACTAGACAGCCATTTTTATTGGATGGAATATTTAAATTTTATTTATCAAAAACTGATTGTAGTGTAAGGTAAATAGGCTGAATATTCTATCTGAAAACAATTTGTACACTGTTTTATCCCTTATATACATTCTCTGTTAAGCTAATTTCTATAATTGTTGTTGCAGGATTTTGGGTATAATCTACTCCACTAATTGTAATAGTATTGTCTTTGTTTTTCACCCATTTCAATTCTTTACCATCGAAAAGATTGATTACTTTCTGTACCTTTTTCTTTCCAATAGATTGTGTTGCAAACGTGTTAGTTTTAAAATCTCTGTACCCTTTATAAATATGGCAATAAATTTTATTGTCTTTATATGTAAATCCATATTCACCAAATAAAGGTTGCCAAGGGCCGCCTCTGGTATTGTAAACTCCATTGCCAACCTTGCTTAACCAATTACCCATTTTAAACAATACTTCTTGCTGATTTTTAGGTATTATACCTTCTCTATCGGGTGCAACATTTAAAAGAAAATTTACATTACGAACTACACAATTAGAAAGATATTGTACAATTTCTTCATAACTATATACTTTAGAATTTACCCTGTGTCCCCAGCCACCTTTTTGCAGGCTTACACATTTTTCGGTAAACTCTTTAGTACGAA
>JBMLQZ010000539.1:0-2767 GCA_049241285.1 Chitinophagaceae bacterium
AATACTTTTTTTAAGAATATTAAAGCCAGAAATTGTTGCTGCTTTTACTCCAATAGTTGCAGCTATATTTTCTTGAATAAATGTATCATTAGCAGCTTGTAATGGTGTAAGCTTTAAGGTTACTTGTTGTTGCATAGGTTAGGTGTTTATCCTAAAAAATAAAAGGAAGTAATGTTACTTACTTCCTTTGCAAATTAAAGTTATATTTTTTGCTTACTAAAATGCAATTCCAATAGTTAAACCACTTCTTAAACCAAAACCGTTTATTCCAAAAGGCAAATCAAAACTATCTGTTCCATCAGTTACTTTTATTTTTCCACCTGTGTAAGAAGGACCAATAAAGAAATCTATATTCAATCCACCTTTTAATACCCATTGGTTACCTAACAATAAACCGCCACCAAAAGTATTTAGGGTACCCTTGTTGTTTGATTCTGATAAGCTATAGTTTTGATAACGAACAAATGGAGCAACATAAAAACCATTCATAGCTCCTTTATTTTCAGAGGCATAATATCTGAATTCAGGTGTAATACCAAAACCTCTTAGTTTTAATCCATCAGAAGAATAACCTGTGTAAAAAAAGCCAATTTGACCAGTTGTAGAGCTGCCTAGCTTTCTTTCATAAAACACCGAACCAGTTCTTACCAATGGACTGAGTAGATTAACTTTAATATTGTTTTCTTTAATACCAATTTGAGCATTAAGCATAAGCGTAAATAAACATAATGCTATGCCAAGTAAAATTTTTTTCATTTTTATTGTTTATTGGCAAAAAAACAAGATTTATGTGATTTGTTTTATCACATAAATGTGTGAATTTTATTGACGAGTATATGTAAATAAAAAAGCCCATAAATAACTACTTATGGGCTTTTTTATTGCTTTATTTTAAAACGGCAAATCGTCTACAACTTCTGGTGGTGGTGGAATTGTATTGTAATCTGTAGTATCTATAAACCCTTGTTGCCCTAATTTAACAGTTTCAATTCTCCATGCGTCTAAATTGGTAATATATCCTTCACGTCCATCCTTACTCCATTTACTACCTTTAATATTGAATTGTACTTTTACTTCATCTCCAATTTGATAGCGATCTAATAAAGTTGTTTTGTCTTGCACACATTGAAACTTAATGTAATTAGTAATAATTCTGCCACCAATATCTTCACTTTTTTCAATTACAAATTCTCTCGTTTTAAAATTTTCAGTACGCTGCTGTGTATCCATTTTAGCAGCTAATTTTCCTGTCAATTCGTAGCTCATATATTTTTTATTTGGCGGTAAATGTAATAGATTTAATAACGCTTTTTTTTACTCAAAAAAAATAATTTTCGCATTTTAAAAATTGTACCTTTCATTTTACAAAGCAAGTATTTCATGCCAAAAAGAAAAAACATACTTTTAATTGTATTATTAGCCCTTTTATTAAGCAGTAATTCATTTGGTCAAAACATAGTTGTTTCACATGGTGGATATAGAATTACTAAGGATACTAAAAAAGATAGTTCCGTTGTAAATATGTTGCAAGTGTATAAAGATAGTATACACAAAACCATGAATCTTGTAATTGGATTTTCTACCGATGGGCTTACAAAAAAACAACCTGAAAGTGGTTTAGGAAATTATCTTACAGATGCTATGAAAGAAATGGCTACACAAACTTTCAACATGCCTGTTGATGCTGCCTTTATTAATTATGGTGGAGTGAGATCTTACATACCAAAAGGAGAAATAACTGTTGGAAAAATATTTGAATTAATGCCTTTTGATAACCTCATTGTTTTACAACAAGTAGCAGGTGATACTTTGCAATCTTTCCTAAATCATATTGCATCAAAAAATGGTTGGCCTATTAGCGGAATAACTATGGAAATAAGTGGTAAAAATGCAGTAAACGTTATGATAAATGGTAAGCCATTAGATGTCACAAAAAATTACATTATTGCCAATTCAGATTACATAGCAAATGGTGGTGATGATGTAAAACAATTAAAGTTGTTGCCTCAAATAAACAAGGGTTATTTGTTAAGAGATGCTTTAATTAGTTATACAAAATTGCAAACAGAACAAGGAAAATCTATCGATACAAAAACCGAAAAAAGAATCACTTATGCCAATCAATAGTCGAAGATCTTTTATTAAAAAATCTTTTTTTACTGGTGCATATGTTGTTGCTGCAAATATGGGGTTAAAAGCTGCACCTGCTAAAAGTTTGGGCACTTTAACCATTTTGCATACAAACGATGTTCATAGTAGAATTGAACCCTTTCCAATGGATGGAAGTAGAAATGCTGGCTTAGGTGGTGTAGCAGCAAGAGCAGAGATTATTAGACAAATACGTTCAGAAACCGAAAATGTTTTGTTATTAGATGCAGGTGATATTTTTCAAGGAACGCCCTATTTTAACTTGTATAAAGGCGAGCCAGAAATAAAAGCCATGAGCCTTATGGGCTATGATGCTTGTACAATGGGTAATCATGATTTTGATGCTGGATTAGAAAATTTTGCAAAACAATTACAACATGCCAATTTTCCTGTTCTTGTTTGTAATTACGATTTTTCTAATACGCCAATGGCAAATAAAACCTTACCTTACAAGATATTCCATAAAGGCAACATTAAAGTAGGTGTTTTTGGAGTTGGTATTGAATTAAAAGGGTTGGTGCCAGATAATCTTGCAGGTAATACTGTTTATAAAGATCCTATTGATTGTGCTAATACAACAGCTACTTTTTTAAAGAAACAACAATGTGATATCATCATT
>JBMLQZ010000540.1:0-8251 GCA_049241285.1 Chitinophagaceae bacterium
ATCTACATCTAAATACAAAACAGTATCTATTTCTTTTGGTATGAAATAAGGAATAAATAACCGCATGTAAATATTTAACGGATACGAACTTCTATCTAAAGGCAAATGAATGCCTTCTGGAATTACTGATTCCATTTTTTGCCATGACAACGTGGTAATGGATGTATCTATAGATTTTTGAAGCTTTAACCGATTGGCTTCTGTTGTACCATCTTCTATAATATAAATATGTATTTTTTGTTGAGGGCGTATGGTTTGTTCTATAGATTTTATTAAAGCAGCTAATAGAATTAAATAATGACTATCGCTAGCTACAACAATTGTTAATGGTGCGTTTTTTAGCATATTTTTTTTAAAATAAGATGAATAAGTTGTTTCATTATTTACTTACAGCAACTATTGATTCATAAATGGCTGCTACACTATTTTCCCATGTATGGGTAGCGGCAAAAGCCCTACGTTGTTCATATAACAATGCATTATTATTTTCTAAAGCATCTTGTATGTACTGCACATATTCTTCTTTTGTATTGGCTAAATAAGTATGATCTTTAAAAATACTCATAGCCTCTGTAGCTGTTGCTACAACTGGTTTTCCTACAGCCAAATACTCATCTATTTTTCTTGGATAATTTCCAATGGTAACCTGACTAACTATTTGTGGGTTTATACACACATCAAATGATTGAATATATGCTGGTAAACTTGATGGCTCTTTTGAACCTAAAAAATGTACGTTTGGTAATTGATGTAAACTGCTTTTTTTAAAGTCATCATCTTCTGGACCAACCAATACTATATTCCAATTGGATTGTTGTGTTGCTATGTATGTGATGATTTCTAAACTTAATCGCAAACTTTGCAAAGCACCTACATAACCAATAATTGGTGCAGCTATGTGTTGCAACTCTATTGGTTTTTGAGTAGCATGTGCATTCATAAAAATATCTAACTCACAACCTTGACCAACGTAATAAGAATGAGGGTTATACTGCTTACAATAATTTGCCAAGTAAGTAGAATTAGCTACACAAACATTTGATTTTGCAATTAGTGCAGGTTCAATTTTTTCACCATGCAATTTCCAATAATCAACAGCCAACATGTAATCTCTAGAATAATAAATACTTACAGTTGGCTGCAAATATTCTTGTAAATGAAAACAACGAAACATATCGTTATCATTAAAAAGAATAATATTCTTAAACCCCAATTCATCAATGGCTTTTTGAATGGAAGAAGCAAAGCGTTTGTTATTAATTTTATTGAGCCACTCAAATATGTATTGACTTTTAATCCAATTAATAGATTCAATCATTTTATCTGGAAACAAGTTCCATAAGTTATGCTGAATAACTACTGTTGTTGGTTCTTGTTGTTTAATTACCCGAATTCTTTTTTGAACTTTAGTGTCGTTCTTATGCTTATAAAGGGTAATTCTATCTAATGGAGAATTTACATAAAGCACCCTATTGTGCTTACTAAATTCAACTGCTATATTTTTACAATTACTTCCAATTTCAACATCCCAAGGTTGCTGACCAACTACTACAATATCTCTTCCAGAAATTAAGCTATGGGTTTTCATGGATAATTAATTTATTTTGTTCTTGGTCAATTCTTAATGTAATCCCTATCATTGCCGCTGCTAAATAAAAATACACATTCGATGGAAACTGTACCAATGCTTCTTGGGGAAAGTTACCAATATTAAATGCAAATACTACCAAAGTGGCTCCTAAACAGTAGCTTTTTAATTCAGGATCTCGAATTTTATAATAGTTATCAATACCCGTTTTCATAATAATAAACATCATTATTACAAAAATGAGCAAGCCAATTGGGCCAGCTTCAACAGTTACCCTTACATAACCACTATCTGGTGGAAAGTTTGCTAGATAAGTACCTGGAGAAAACTTTTTACCCCATTCTCCTGTTGAACCTAAACCACCACCAATTGGATGCGACCAAATAAATGGTTTAATACGTGCCTGATTAATTTTACGAACTTTATAAGAAGCATCATCATTTGGACGAAAAGCTGATTGAAAACGAAGAATATTTTGGTTAGATGTTGGCATAAATATTAGTCCAACAAAAAATACAGCCGCTACACAAACAAAAATTAATATTTTTTTGCTGTATTTTAAAATAGCATACAACATTAAGCCTGCTGGCACTAAAGGAAAAGCACCTCTTGTTCCAGAAAATATCATGTTGAATAACATAGATACAATAAAGAAAATAACCAACATTCTTTTTTTAAATGAAAGTGGACCAGTTAATAATGCAACACAAAACAAACTAGCAACCACCATATTGTAAGCAAAAGTTACAGGATCTGAAAAGATGGAAAATTTACGCCAATGGCCAGCAATAAATAACAATAATTGAATTTCATCGCTTGAGTGTAAATAATCGTCTTCAAATTGAAAAAAACCAAAGAACTCTTGCTTAAAAGCATACCAAGCAGCAAATACAGAAAAAAACATCCAAAATTTTATCACCGTTTTTATGAATGCTTTTGTACGAATGTTAAATACAAAAATGTAATAGCTTAATGCTACAATAGCAATAGTTCTTACCGTATAAACCCAAGCTGCTCTAGATGCAGCTGCAGGGTTGGCTACTTGTAAAATATTATATACTATCCATATTAAAATGATTGTACTAACGGGCCCTTTAATTCTTGACCAATCTTTCTGCTTTTTTTGTTGAATAAAAAAATTAATGAAAAATAAAACCAACATACCATCCATTAATGTTCCTAATGGAAAATTTACGCCCAAACGTAATAAAAACATAATTGCATAAGCCAGCGTTATGTATGCAAGTATACCTAGTTGAATATTGGTTACTAAAAAATATACTAAGGGTATGCCTACAATTGCCCCCATTAATAATACACCTATTACAAAACCCAATTTAGAAATAGCAAGTGAAAAAAAACAGGCAGCAAACCCTACCAAACAAATACCAAAAACATTATTTAGTTTTTCAATGATTACCCATTGTTTTAGAGCGGACACAACAATTTGCCACTTACTTTTTTTTTCAGGTTGTATGGGTATCTGAAATAAACTCATTTATACAGAAGAGGGTAAAAGCATTTTTAAAAACAAAAAAATCAAAATAAATAAAACAAAACCTATAGCAACTTTATGCATGTAAAAATCAATCTTTTGTTGTGTTGCTTCTTTTTGTCGCTTTTTATGTTCATTAGATGGTTCAATACGCATAATAGCTACTTTATTTCTTCAATAGTTTTATCATGAAAATGTTGTGTAGCCACAGATAATTGATTGGCTTTTCGCACTTTTAATAAAGATAATACTTGATGAAAAATAAATGAAGGAATACCCCATAAAGATTGGTAAATACGCTTATCGGTTGGTGAACATAGTAATGCTATAAAAAAACCAAAAACAAATAAAGTGAAGGCAGCTATCCAAAGTAAAAAGCTGGTAAAACTTACAAATAGGCTAATGACCATGCAAGCAAATGATAGAATTAAGAAGATGAATAGAGGGGGGCGTAGCAAAACCCATCCAAAAATAAACTGGTTCCAGTTTAAATTGGTAACCCCTTTTGCCATAATCTTAAATCCAAATGAAAAATATCGAAACCAAGTATTAATCCAACGGGCTCTTTGTTTTACCAACTGATCTGATTGAGAGGTTTTTTCATCGTAAACAATTGCTTTCTGATTGAAAGCTATTCTGTAATTACGAAGAAGAATTTCTTTTTGCAATACTTTATCAAATCCAGCTCCAGCAACATCTAAATGGCCCAAACATTCTTTATATAAATCTACTGTAAATGCCATTCCTGAGCCTGCAAGTGTTGCTGATGAACCCGCTTCGAACAATATTTTGCCATCATAAAAATGGTAGTACACATCTCTAGCTGCATCTATACAAGCAACCGTAGTATCTAAGTTCTTTGCTTTACGCTCACCTTGAACAGCTTTAAAACCTGCATTAAAATAGGTGTCTAATTCTAACAAATAATCTGGCTCTACTAAATTATCGCTGTCAATAATAGTTAATCGTTCATGTGAACGTTTAAAATGTTGAATTGCATAAAAATGTGAACGTGTATTACTACCTAACGTTTCAGGTGGCCTTAAAACAACCACTCTTTCATCATCAAAATGAAGTTGACTAACATCGCATTTATCAGCTACTATATAAATAATGTAATTGCTATATTGTAGTTGTAATAAAGAGTGAATTACGGGTGGCAAAGTATGGGTTTGTTCATATGCTGTTACAATAATTGCATAGTCAGATTCGGTAGTACCAGAAACTGCTTTAGTTAACCAATTAGGTTTGGGTTTAATAACATAAATGAGCAAAATAAATATGGGAAAAACAAGATTATATCCAATGATGCATTGAAAAATAATCCAAACCATATTTACTATTTCGTTTATTAACATGGTGCTTTATTTTGCCTTCACAAATTACGCCTTCTTACTTTTCTTTTTAGCTGCCACTTTGCCTATTTTATTTAAGATAAATCCGGCAAATTGATTTCCAAAGGTTTTTAAGTAATCTATTTGCTGTTGCTTTGCTAAGGTAATTGTTTGATTGGCTGCAAATACCGCTATTACTTTATCGGCAATAGAAATCCATTCCTTTGCTTTATTCAAATCTTCAAGAGAAGGTACTTCAATTAAAATAACATCAAATCTGTCTTTAAACTGCTGTAACTGTTGTATGATGCTTCTTTTTCCAGCAATTTCAAACAATGATAAGTCAGATTCTTTTGCCCCAATAATCGCAATATTCTCTTGAACTATAATATCATAATCTTTCTTTCTTCCAAACAAAAGATCATCTAAAAAAACTGTTGGTTGTGTAATGTTAGTTATAGCTGCTTGAGAAAAGTTTCCATCAATTAATAATACCTTTTTATTAATCATGGTATAAGCATAGGCTAAGCTAAGTGATAATATTGTTTTACCTTCTTTTGGTGCAATACTGGTAATGGCAACTATTTTATCGTCTTTTAATTCATTATCTAATTCAAAACGAGTTGATCGTAATAGTTTTTTAAAGTAATTATTACTTGCATCGTTTTCTTGCTTCCAAATAACTGGTAAGTCAAGAAGATTGGTCTTTAATAATGGAATGAATCCTAAGATGGTTGTATTGGTTTTATCGGCTAATTCTTTAGGCACTTTAACCGACTCATCAAAGAAAAAAATAACAAAGAAAACCACTAAACAAAAAACGAAACTAAGTAGGCCACTTAATACCACTAAAATCATTTTTTTAGATGGAAGTGCTGGACCAGGCATACCCATTTCTACTTGACGTAGCTTCATACTAAAGCTAGCTTCCATAGTAGTTTGGTTATACTTTTTAAGTATCTCTATATATTCATTGGTAGCTAAATTTACAGCACTTTCATAAGACTGAACAACGGCTTCATGCGGTACAATTTCATCGAACTTACTATTTAATTGTACCAACTCTTTTTCTAATACCCCCAAACTATATACTTCTAAATCTAGTGCAATTTGATACTTTACTTTTTCACTGATGAGTTGTTGTTTTACCAAGCTTGGATTGAGTAAATAACGATTATCGGCATCTTGAATTTGACTAGTTTGAACTTCGTTTAAGGAATCAATTTTTAATTTTATTTGAGGATTGTAATTGCTAGTAATATATGCCTCATTTAACAGCTTTAACTTATCTGTTGTATTACGAATATCAGTTTGTATTTTAATTGCTATGTTTTGTAAAAAGGCCTTGTCTTTAGGATCAAATTTTGCATCTATCTCTTTTAGTGCCCCTTTATAAGCGTTAATATTTTTAATAGTTAATTCTTTCTTTGTTTCAAAGTCGGCAATTTGTGTATATAAAATTTTAGCTTGCTCATTTAGGTTAAGTATTCGGTTCTTGATTTTATAACTTTTTAAATTACCAACATCCACTTTAAGTGCACCTTCTTTTTGACGCAATAAACTATCTAAAAAATCTACTGCTTTAAATTGATTTTGTCGTTCGTTAGTTATATAATAATTCAAAAACTCTTCAGTTAAGGCATTTACTACAAATGCAGATAAGTGAGAATTTGCTGATTCGAATTCTATGCCAATAAAGTCGCTATTATTTAATCTACTTACAGATAATTTATTCTTTAATGAGGTTTCGTCATAACCCATTGAAGCAATTACTTTATTCAATCCATTTTGATCCTCATCCCAAAGTGATAGTGCTTTTTTCTCTTTATAAAATTTTGTATAAACATCTATAGCATGTTTTTTTGCTTCAAGATTTTTATCTAAATCTTCTACCAGTTTACTTTTCTTTTTATATGGAGTATCTGATGTTAAATCATGAAGAATTAATCTATATCCTACCTGATCGAATAAATGTTTTAGCTGAATAGTTTGAATTAAGTTGGTAAATTGTTGGTTAACCTTCGATTCCATAAATCCTTCTTTGAAATCGAAGATTTTAGAATCGCCTTGATCGGCTAAACCCGTAGCAATTTTTGTTTTTGAAATATACACATCTGGCAACTTTCTTACCATAAAATAGGTAATTGTTACTGCCAACAATGGAACGGCAATAAGTATAAACTTTCGCCTTCGTAACAAATTAAGAAAGTTAGTTAGTTCCATTAATGAATATCTTCTAGTTTTTTACCCAATAATTCTTCCAATGTACTTTTAGCAGTAAGCACAGCACCTTCTGCTGCAATTACCACTTGTTTTTGTCCTGTTAAAGCAACCAATGCTTTGCTATAATTTTCTAAAGATTCTTCACCTTTTTCAAATCTGTATTTGCTCTGTTTTACTACAGCATTCAAATCAATAATGCTTGAACTTTGCGATTTTAAGATGGCTCTTTGTTGTATGTATAAAAAGTACCTTCTCTTAACCTCTGCTTCAAGATTTAAATGATACTCTGCAATATCAAGTTTAGCAATTGCATATTCATTTTTGGCTTGTTTAATAATAAATGGTCTTTGCAAAACGGCAGCAATATTAAATCCAAACCCTATTTGATAACCAGATAATGATAATCCTGTTGCTGTTACCGTATTTGATGGACTGTAAGACATAGAAAAGTTTACAAATTCGCCCCAACCCCTTTTTTCTCTTTTAATATTATCTTTTGCAATGATGACCCTTTTTTCATAGGCCTTCATTTTAGGATAATACAATTTTGCAGTATCAATTAACTTCTGCAAAAAAGCATAATCTACATCAGGAATCATTGAATCTTGTGCATGAACGGACTGATTACAGATTAGAATACTGCAAAAAAATAAAAACGTAATTTTTTTCTTCATAAAAGTATAGGCCATACTACTGCAATAATACCTTAATATCAACCCAAAATACCCCTATGTGAAAAAACTACTAACAATTACGAATAAAAAACACAGTTGTTAAGAAATATCACTGCAAAACATTATTGATATGCCTTTAAATAGCTGAATTGTAGCCAATTTGCTCATTATTCTATAAAACAAATGGCTAAATCATACATCCAATAATTTTGTAAAAATGTGCATAACTATGCACCATCAATAAGAAAACGATCATCCAAAAAACATTTTTTACCAAAAAATTGAACTGGGTTTGATAAAATTTGTTCAATGAAATACATTTCAAACAAAATGTGTATGTTTTTTCTAGTAAAATAAATTGCACATTTGCAATCTTGTTTTTAGCCAATGCAATTACCCTCTCAATTATTAGAAAACGCCGTAGCAGAATTTTCAAAACTACCAGGTATTGGTAAAAAAACAGCTTTAAGATTAGTGCTACATTTATTAAAACAACCCGTTAATGAGGTACAATATTTTGGTGAAACCATTGCCAAAATGAGAAGAGATATACAATTTTGTAACAGATGTTTTAATATTAGCGATGCATTGGTTTGTAGTATTTGTAACAATCATCATAGACAGCAACACCTTATTTGTGTAGTTGAAAATATTAGAGATGTTATTGCTATTGAAAGTACCCAACAATTTAATGGAACGTATCATGTATTAGGTGGCATTATTTCTCCACTCGATGGAATTGGACCCGATCAATTGAATATAGAAAGTTTGGTTACAAGAATTGAGAAAGAACAAACAGAAGAAATTTTATTTGCTTTGAATCCAAATATTCAAGGCGATACAACCATCTATTATATACAAAAAAAATTACAGCATTTACCTTGTAAAATCACTACTATTGCTAGAGGAATTGCTTTTGGTGGTGAATTAGAATATG
>JBMLQZ010000540.1:8261-18980 GCA_049241285.1 Chitinophagaceae bacterium
ACGAAATGACTTTAGCTAGAAGCATTGCCAATAGGCTACCAATTCAACAATACGTTAAATAATTTTTGTAAATACATTTAGGCAACTATTTAATTAACCTACTCGTATATACAGCAAATACTAACTTTTACACATTTCTTAATATTAATTACTTATGTACAAGAAATTATTATTGCTTGCTGTTTGTTTCTCTTTATTGGCAGTGCTTTATAGTTGTCAATACAAAAAAGAAGCTATTGCTTATCCTGCACCAGCAACTTGTGATACTGCTGTTGTAAGATACAGTGTTGAAATAAAAAATATTATAGCAGCCAATTGTAATAGTTGTCATGCTGCTAATGTTGGAAATAGCCAAGGTGGTGGCTATATTTTAGATAGTTACAATGCTTTAAGACCATATGCACAATCTAAATTAGTATTGAATGTAATTCAAAGAAATAGTGGTTTTAGTCCTATGCCTAAAAATGCAGCAAAACTTTCAGATTGTGATATTGCTAAAGTGCGTATTTGGATACAAAACGGCTTTCCTAATAATTAATTTTCCTTTCAAATAATCATACAATCAATTATGCAAAAGTTACTTTCATTAATACTGTTAGTAGGTATTTGTAGCAGTCAAATTACTGCTCAAACCATCTATCAAACAAAAACAGCAAAAGTTAAATTCTTTTCAGCTACAACTGTTGAAAATATTGAAGCTACCAATAGTCAAGTAAACGCAAAAATGTCTACCAATGGACAAGTTGTTTTTATAATGGCCATTAGAGGTTTTATCTTTAAAAATGCCTTAATGCAAGAGCATTTTAATGAGAATTATATGGAGAGTGATAAGTTTCCAAAAGCCAACTTTTTTGGAAATATTACCAACATTAAATCGGTAGATTTTACAAAAGATGGCTCATATCCTGTTACTGTTACTGGAGATATGGAAATTCATGGCGTAAAGCAAAAAGTAACAGCAAATGGAACTATTGATGTTAAAAGTGGTAAAGTATCAGCTAAAAGTGTGTTCAAAATACTCATTACCAATTTTGGAATAAAGGGAAGCTATATTGGCGATAAAATTGCCAAAGAAATAGAAATTACAGTTCAAAGCATGTACGAATAAACCAATCATTTTGTATGAAAAAAAGAATTCTTACCACCTTATTAATTTGCAGTTGCATTTTTCCAAAAGTAATGTTAGCACAACAAACCGATTTGTTTGCTGCTGCTGCAGAAGAAAGCAAAAAAGAAGATAAAAACACTACCAATATTACCATTGCTACTTTTAAAAATTCAAGATTAATTAATGGTCATAGTATTGAAACATTAGGAGCAGGCATGATGGATTTTAGAGTGCATCACCGCTTTGGATTTATCAATACTGGGCTTTATGAATTATTTGGTTTAGATAATGCTACTACTTTTATTGGTTTCGATTTTGGTATTACCGATAGATTTATGGTTGGTATAAACCGTACTGGTTTTCAAAAACAAATGGAGGGCTTTGCTAAATATCGTTTATTAAGACAAAGTACTGGTAAAGTAAATATGCCCATTTCTGTTACTTTAGTGGCAGCAGCAACCGTAAAAACCATAAAAGATACTGACCCTACAAAACCAAGAACTACAGCAGATAAAACTTCTTATACCTTTCAAGCATTATTGGCAAGAAAAGTAAACGAGTATACTTCCTTTCAAATTATGCCTACCATGGTTCATTACAATTTAGTACCAAATGCTAATGATGCTAACGACCGTTTTTCTATAGGAGTTGGTGGTAGACAAAAAGTTTCTAAACGCATTAGTTTAAATGCCGAATATTATTATCAAATTAACAAATGGGCTGGTTATAAAAATTCTTTAGCCGTAGGTGTAGATATTGAAACAGGTGGTCACGTTTTTCAATTGCATTTTACCAATTCAACCGGCATGACTGCTCCTACTTATATCCATGAAACTACAGGTGATTGGGGAAATGGTGATATTCACTTTGGTTTTAATGTGTCTAGAGTTTTCAGAATTGCTAAACCAAAAAATACGCCTTAATAGCCTAGAAAAAATTAATCAATGTTTAACCATTAATTTTCGTATGTGGTAATCATTTACGAAAACTAATGGTTATTTTTGTTTTTACATATTGCATAAATTTTCATGTCAATAAATACATTACAAATGAAAAAGAAAATTATATTAGGTGTTATTGCAGCAATTATTGTAGGTGCAGTAGGTGTTTGGTACTTTGTTTTTTACAGACCAACGCATTTCAGACGCAGTGTAGAGTCAGAAAATGCCGTAGTAATCACAGCAAAAGATATAGTAAAAGAATTTCAAACCAACGAAGATTCTGCTTATGCCAAATACAACAACAAAGCAATTGAGGTAAGTGGTGTTGTACAACAAGCAACAACCGATTCTACAGGCACAACCATATTATTACTAAGCGATGATCCAATGTCTAACGTATCTTGTCGCTTAAAAACTGTAGAAAACAATATTCAATCTGGTGCAAACATTACCGTTAAAGGTTTGTTTACTGGTTTTATTGGCGATGTACAGTTAAACGAAGCAATCATTACCAAAAAATAAGTTCACATCATGAAAAAAATCTTATTTACCCTAGTTATTGTAGCAAGCACAATAATGGTTCAGGCACAAAAAATATATAGTACCAAAACCGCTATTGTAAGCTTTTTTTCACACACACCAACTGAAGATATTGAAGCTTTTAACAACCAAGTACTTAGTAAACTAACCGATAAAGGGCTAATGAATTTTTCATTACTCATCAAAGGTTTTCGTTTCGAAAACGAATTAATGCAAGAGCATTTTAACGGAAAAGATTATATGGAAAGCGATAAATTTCCAAAAGCCGAGTTTAAAGGTGCTATCACTAATATTGCAACAGTTCGTTTCGATAAAAATGGCAATTTTCCGGTAGTTGTAGCAGGTAATTTAACCATCAAAGGCATTACCAAAAAAGTTTCTGCTAAAGGAACCATTTCTGTAACCAATGGTAAAGTATTGGCCAAAAGCGTTTTTAACATCAAAATTAAAGAGTTTGGCTTAACAGGTAAAGATATCGGAACCATTATAGCCAACGATATGAAAATAACTGTAACATCAAAATACGACTAATCAATAAACCTATTTTGGTAAATACAAATCCGCCTGTTACTTTTGCAGTAGCAGGCGGATTTGTTTATTGTTCAACCTGCTCAAAAAATGTTGAACTAATAAACGAATCGCATTTCCAAACACCTCAGCGGAATTTGTTACTCGTTTCTCGTTCAATCTTTTTTTCATATAGTCATCAGCAACACATTGAGCAACTTCAGTGGCGTCGCACACTTGTACTACATCACACAATTCAACAATAAACAACCTAAACTAGCATTTAAAAAAGGGATAGCAAATGAGTATTCAGCAAGAACTAGAAAAAAGAATATTGGTAATCGACGGTGCAATGGGAACCATGATTCAGCGATTCAAACTCGAAGAAGCCGACTATCGTGGAGAGCGTTTTGCTAACTGGCATACCGATGTAAAAGGCAACAACGACTTACTTAGTATTACTAAACCAGAAATTATTACCAGCATTCATTTACAATATCTCCATGCTGGTGCAGATATTATAGAAACCAACACATTTAGTAGCACAACCATTGCACAAGCAGATTACGATATGCAAGCTTTAGCTTACGAATTAAATGTTGCATCTGCACAATGTGCCAAAAAAGCAATTGAACAATATCATCAACAAACACAAACCACCAGTCCAAAGTTTGTTGCAGGTGCAATTGGTCCATTAAATAAAACGTTAAGCCTTTCACCAGATGTAAATAATCCAGGCTATCGAGCCGTTACATTCGATGAAGTAGTAGAAGCATATACCGAACAAATTAAAGGTTTGGTTAATGGTGGTGTAGATATATTATTAGTTGAAACCATTTTTGACACACTCAATGCAAAAGCAGCCATTTTTGCCATCAATAATTATTTCAGAAAAAATCCATTACCAACAACCGATGTTAGAGCAACCCAAAACGGTGCTTTACCCATCATGATTAGTGGAACAATTACCGACGCAAGTGGCAGAACATTAAGTGGACAAACTTTAGAAGCTTTTTATATTTCTGTAAAGCATGCCAATCCGTTAAGTATTGGTTTAAATTGTGCTTTGGGTGCTCAAGAAATGCGTGGACATATTGAGGAATTAAGCAGCATAGCAGCGTGTTATACATCTGCCTATCCAAATGCAGGTTTACCAAATGCAATGGGTGAATACGATGAGCAACCACACGAAACCGCACATTTTATTGAAGATTGGGCAAAGCAAGGTTTTGTAAATATTGTAGGTGGCTGTTGTGGCACAACACCAGATCATATACAACATATAGCAGAACATGTAAAAAGCATACAACCAAGAAAATTACCAGTTTTAGAAACAGCAATCTATTAACCACAATGTACACAATGAATTTTCACAATGCACACAAAAGCACAAATGTCAGAAAATGAACTAGCTAAAATTGTATTTGAATCAGGACTTAAAGTACACAAAGCTTTAGGACCAGGTTTGCTAGAAAGTGCTTATGAAGAGTGTTTGTATTTTGAGTTGGTTAATCAAGGATTATATGTAGAAAAACAGAAGGGATTACCCTTAATGTATGAGCAAGTAAAACTAGATATTGGATATCGAGTAGACTTACTTTTAGAACGTAAATTAATAGTAGAAATAAAATCAGTTGAAGCCTTGAACGACATTCATCTGGCACAAGTGATTACTTATTTAAAATTATCGAATTGTAAGTTGGGATTATTGATAAATTTTAATACAACATTATTTAAAGATGGCATAAAAAGAGTTATCAACGGATCGTTGTGAACCTAGTGATAACCCTTGTGTCCTTTGTGGTAAATATATGAGTACAAAAACCATTAAACCGTATTTAAGATTAAGTGGATTAGAACCATTAGTTGTTCGTCCAGAAACAAATTTTGTAAATGTTGGTGAACGCACCAATGTTACTGGTAGCAAAAAATTTGCTCGTTTAATTTTAAACAATCAATACGAAGAAGCTTTATCGGTTGCTCGACAACAAGTAGAAAACGGAGCACAAATTTTAGATGTAAACATGGATGATGCTTTGTTAGATGGTGTTCAAGCCATGACAACATTCATCAATCTTTTACAAAGCGAACCAGATATTGCCAAAATTCCCATCATGGTAGATAGTTCAAAGTTTGAAATTATTCAAGCTGGTTTAAAATGCATACAAGGCCGTTGTATTGTAAACTCTATCTCTATGAAAGAAGGAGAAGAAAAGTTTATTGAACAAGCCTTTATTTGTAAAGATTTTGGTGCTGCAGTAATTGTGATGGCTTTTGATGAAAAAGGTCAAGCAGATACTATGCAACGTAAGGTTGAAATTGCAGAACGAGCCTATAAAATTTTAACAGAGAAAGTAGGTTTCGACCCTCAAGACATTATTTTCGATATCAATATTTTCGCTGTTGCTACAGGTTTGGAAGAACACAATAATTACGGTGTAGATTTTATTGAAGCCACAAGAATTATTAAACAAAAATATCCATTAGTTAAAATTAGCGGAGGCGTTAGTAACCTCTCCTTTTCATTCAGAGGAAATGAGCATGTAAGAGAAGCAATGCACTCGGTTTTTTTATACCATGCTATTAAAGCAGGAATGGATATGGGAATTGTAAATGCAGGGCAATTGGTTGTTTATGATGAAATTGATCCAGTATTAAGAGAGCTTTGTGAAGATGTAATTTTAAATAGAAATAATGAAAATAACGAAGCAACCGAAAAACTAATTGCTTTTGCAGACACGGTAAAAGCAAAAGGTAAAGTTCAAGTAAAAGACGAAAAGTGGAGAGAAGCATCTGTTGAAGAACGTTTAAAACATGCTTTAGTAAACGGAATTACCGAATATATTGATGCAGATACAGAAGAAGCTCGTTTAAAATATCCTAAACCATTAGATGTAATTGAAGGCCCACTAATGGATGGAATGAACTTTGTAGGCGACTTGTTTGGTGCAGGAAAAATGTTTTTACCACAAGTAGTAAAAAGTGCAAGGGTAATGAAGAAAAGTGTGGCCGTATTAACTCCATTTATTGAACAAGAAAAAGAAGATAGAAAACAAGCACACCTTGCAGCAGGAACAGTAAACGAAGAAACCCAAGGTGCTGCTAAAATTTTATTAGCTACCGTAAAAGGCGATGTGCATGATATTGGTAAAAACATTGTAGGTGTGGTATTGGGTTGTAATGGTTACGATATTATTGATTTGGGTGTAATGGTACCTGCAGATAAAATTTTAGATACTGCACAAAAAGAAAATGTAGACATCATTGGCTTAAGCGGTTTAATTACCCCTTCATTAGACGAAATGGTGCATATTGCTAAAGAAATGAAGCGTAGAAATATGACACAACCATTATTAATTGGTGGTGCTACAACAAGCCGTATGCATACTGCTGTAAAAATTGCTCCTGAATACAATAATGGTGTGTTACATGTGTTAGATGCAAGCCGTAGTGTAACTGTTGCAGGTAATTTGCTAAACCAAGACAATAAACAAGAATTATTGCAGCAAACACAAGCGGAATATCAAAAATTAAAGGAAGGTTTTGATAATAAAAAAGTAGTAAAAACCTATTTACCGTATTCAGAAGCTGCAACCAATAAAATGGCCATTGATTGGAATGAATTTACTCCTATCAAGCCAACTTTTACAGGTACAAAAATGATAGACAAAGTAAGTTTAGATACTTTAAGACCGTTTATAGATTGGAAGCCATTTTTTATAGCATGGGAAATGCATGGAAATTTTCCAGAAATTTTATCTGATGAAATTGTAGGGAAAGAAGCTACTAAATTGTATAACGATGCCAATATTTTATTAGATAAAATTATTGCAGAAAAATGGTTAACTCCTAAAGGCGTTATTGGTTTTTGGGAAGCCAATGCAACAGCTGCAGATACCATAACTGTAAATACTCAATCAAAGAAAATAACACTAGAATTTTTACGTCAACAAATAAAAAAAGCGGCAAATCAGCCAAATTTAAGTTTGGCAGATTTTATAAAACCAGCTTCAATTCAGCCAAATATCAACGATTATATTGGTGCATTTTCTGTAACTATTGAAGGCATTGAACCGCATATTCAACGATTTGAACAACAGCTTGATGATTATAATAAAATTATGTTACAAGCATTAACTGATCGATTTGCAGAAGCTTTTGCAGAATATTTACACTTACAAACACGTAAACAGTTTTGGGGTTATGCAAAAGAAGAGCAGTTAAGTAATGATGATTTGATTAAAGAAAAATATATGGGTATTAGACCAGCACCTGGTTATCCTGCTTGTCCAGATCATACAGAAAAATATAAATTATTCAATTTATTAGGTGGTAAAGAAGCAACTGGAATTTCCTTAACAGAATCTTTAGCCATGTATCCTGCATCATCTGTTTGTGGTTGGTACTTTGCTCACCCACAAAGTCAATATTTTGGTATTGGAAAAATTCAACAAGATCAGTTTGATGATTATGTTCAAAGAAAAGGAATGACAATCGATGAAATGGAAAGATGGTTAAGGCCAGTAATGGAATAAACAAATAATTTTCATGCTAATTATCAAAATGTAAATGCTACATGCCATTGTTAGATGACTATATTTTTCCAGAAGGAGAAGGCTTTAAGGGTATTATATTAGATGAACTTTTGGCATTTGGATATTATAGAATGCAACATTTAATGTTTACAACCAATCAAACGCTTTTAGAGTATGAGGGCGAAAACTATCCTGTTTTTTGGTTAAGAACAAAGTTGAATCAAATACAAGAAGGCAAGGCAGCAAATTCAATTCGAGAAAAATGCAAACAATTTTCAGTAAAATATTTGCCAGCAATTATCACTCAAGAACACAATAACCTATATAAACTGTATAGAAAAAGTGTTCATTTTACCACTTGCGAATCTTGTGAAGAATACTTACACATGACAGCATTTAGCAACCCATTTGAATCTTGGATGGTTGAAATTAGAGATGAAAATTTGTTAATTGCTGTAGGCTATTTTGATAAAGGTTTAACCACCATTGCAGGTATCATGAACTTTTATCATCCTTCATATACCAAATATAGTTTGGGTAAATATTTAATTTTAAATAAAATAGATTTTGCTAAAGAAAATCAACTAGCTTTTTATTATACCGGGTATATTAGTACTGCTACAAATAAGTTTGATTATAAACTATTTCCATCTGTAAAAGCCATTGAGGTATTTTTACCTGTTGAAAAAAAATGGCTTCCTTATCAATTTTTTGAAAAGTCAGATTTACAAGAATATTATGTAACACATTTAATTTAGTGTTTCAAAACTTTTGTACTAATAGAAAATAAGATAAATTGAAATGATAATTAGTTGCGTGTATCCATTCCCCAAATTAGTTTGGTTCTAAGAGTAGATAAAAAGCTGTTTTCATTTAACCTAACCAAATTTGCATCAAAGCTTTCTTTTTTTACAGCCAACTGAATATTCTTATCTACTATTTCTCTACGTGCATCTAAAGCACAAATAAATTGATCGGCTCGGCTTTCAATTTCAAATGAAATAATACTACTATCTGGTATCACTACACTTCTAACATTTAAGTTGTGAGGAGCAACAGGCGTAATTACAAAACTGTTTGATTCGGGTAAAACAATAGGACCATTACAACTCATGCTATAACCTGTAGATCCTGTAGGAGTTGCTACAATTAAGCCATCTGCCCAAAAAGTATTTAAAAATTCACCATTTAAATACGTGTGAATTTTAATCATTGGTGCCGTATCTCTTTTATGAATTGCAAACTCGTTCAATGCAAAGGGATCGTTCCCAAATAAAGGAACACTAGCATCTAAATGCAATAAACTTCTTCTATCAGCAACAAAGGTTCTATTTACAATAGCATCTACTGCAACCTCTAATTCGTCTTTACTAATGTTTGCTAAAAAACCTAATCTTCCAAAATTAATTCCTAAAATAGGTATTTTTTTATCTTTTACTAAAGTAACAGAATCTAATAAAGTACCATCACCACCAAGACTAATTAAATATTCAATTTCAGGAGTTAAATCATCTGAATTGGTAAATGGAGTAATGTTATTTCGAAGATGATCTGGAACAGCATATTGCGTTAACATATCTTGATACATTAACACACTAATATTATACTTTGCCAGCTCGTTTAGTAATATAATTAATGGTGTTTCTTGTGCAAAATCTAACCCTCTACTATATAATGCTACTTTCATTGTTTGTTTGTTTGATTCATTTTGGGTAATTACATTTCAACGCATGAAAATGATTACCCTTTATTGATAGTCCAAATATAACCCTCTTACTCCCAATTGATTAAAACTGTATTCTATTCTAAATACAAAATCATAAATAGATACAATATCAATTCCAATTCCTCCACTAAAAATAGGCTTATTATTTAATACGCTATTTCTTGAAAAGTTACTGTGGGCATACCCAACATCGGTATACATTTTTAGATATACTTTAAATGGAATTTTATTGTATGTTTTGCTTTTGATATATGTTTTAAAATTCCATCCAAAAAGCTCTTGAAAAATAGTAACTCGTCCTAAAGCACCAGCATTTCCATCTATTACATTATACTCATAGCCCCTCATCTGAAAATCGCCAAAACCAAATAATCGTTGATTAGTAAATACATTATCGTTAGCAAATTTTATAGTACCTGCTGCAGATAAATTTACAAATGCTTTATGCCATAAATGCTTTGCATATAATGCACTAAAACCTAATTGCCAAAGGTTGGTTGCTTTAGTTAAGCCTCGTTTATATAAATACGCATTAGCAGTAAAACCTTTTGTAGGGTAAGCAAAATAATCTAAGTTTAAGTATCTTACACCATAGGTAAAATCAAGATATTGTTGCCTATTTTTTTGTGCTGCAAAGTATAAAGGGTTCAGTTTTAAAATGGTGTCACCAACCCATTCATTTACATGAGAAAATCGAAAAGAATGTCTCCAAAGTTGGTCTGGTCGGTAAGAATATGTTAAGTCTTGTCTTGTAAATTTTCGAATTGTTTCTGTTGAACGAAAAAATACTTGTTTATTGGCATTGGTATTAATATTCAACTCTTTTTGTGTGCTTTGAACAACACCCACATTAAAACCATGTTTTAATTTTTTATCGAGAAAAGGTAAATTATATCTAAAGTTAACTTGTTGTGTATACCCACTAATAAACCAAATGTTCAACTCATCATTTCTTCCTGTAAGATTGCCTTGAATAAATTTAATACCATAATTTACTCTATCTAAGCTACGTTTTTGATCAACCCACCATTGGTTGAAATTTCTATCAATTAATCTAAAATATGGGGTAGGAAAAAAATACCATCTTTCTTTTACTTCAATTTTTATATCAACAACGTTAGCATATTCACCCACAATTGTAATTGTTGTGGTTAAAAATAAGGCAGTATTAAAAACCTGATTTCTACTTATTTCTAGCTGCTTTTTTAAAGCAGTCATTTCAATATTGTCGCCAGATTTAAAAGTAATTTCCCTAAAAATAATATAGTCTTTTGTTCGTTTATTTCCTTTCAATTCAATATTGCCAATAGTTACCATTTTAGCTTGTTGGGTATCTAAAATGGCAGGTTTAACAATTGTATC
>JBMLQZ010000541.1:0-15315 GCA_049241285.1 Chitinophagaceae bacterium
CACTTAGTTTGGCAGATACATGATTTAAATGGCAAAGAAACAGTGCAAGGATCATTTTTAAAATATACTGCCCATGCATTTAAGAAGTGGTTGAAAGCAAACGATGTTGATTTTTTAAAGTTATTTGTCGTTAAAGCCGCAAATAAAAGTTACGAATTTTGGCAACGAGATTCATTAGCGTTTGAATTAACGCAAAGAGCTACTGCCATCCAAAAAATAGAATACATGCATAACAATCCTGTGGCAAAACATTGGAATTTAGCTGCCACAAGAGAAAATTACAAATATTCATCTGCACAGTTTTACTATACTGGTGATAATGATTTTGGATTTTTGCAACATATCATGTTGGTTATTTAAGTGGTTCGTGAGGACACGAACCAAGGCTGGGTGATAATGATTTTGGATTTTTGCAACATATTATGTCTGTTTCTTGATTGGTTCGTGGGGACACGAACCAAGGCTTAGTTGAGTAGTTCTTGGGAACATGAACCAAGGCTGAGCAAAAAGTTTCCTTATTTTAGAATTTAATATACTCTCTATTGGTTCTTTTATACATATAAAAAATACATTTACACAGTCAATAAAAGCGGATAATGAAAAAAATAAGCATTCTACAACCATTTAGCATTTTTCTTAGCTTAATTATCTTAAGTATTTCTTGCAACTATCGTACAGTTGAAGGAAGCGATGTTTTAAGTTCAATTTCAATTACAGTAGACAAAGCCAAGAAAATTCATTTAAAAACATTTTGTGATGTTGAATTAACGCCTGGTGCAACCATGAGTGTTAAAGTAGAAGGTGATGATAACATCATTCCATTGATTATTGTAAAAGAAAGAGATGGAAGTTTGGTGATAGAATCGAAACGAAATGTCAATATCCAAACCAAACAAAGATTGGTAGTAAAAATTACCATGCCTTTATTAGAATCGGTACAAATTAGTGGAAGCGGTAACGTAATAGGTACAGCCAAATTTATTGGAGCCAACCAACTAAAAACAAAAATTAACGGAAGTGGTAATATTGAATTGCAGGTAAATACACCTAAAGTAACAGCCAGTATTCATGGAAGTGGAAACATTACCTTATCTGGTGAAACAGAAGAGGCAACAGCAACAGTAAAAGGAAGTGGTAATTATTTAGCTAAAGATTTAAAAACAGAAAATACAATAGTTGAAATACATGGTAGTGGCGATGCAAAATTATTTGCCGATACTAACCTAGATATTAAAATTTTTGGAAGTGGTAATGTTTATTATGCGGGAAATGCCGCCGTCACCAAAAAAATAGATGGTAGTGGCGATGTTGTTAAACAATAACCCATAATTAAAAAAAGGATAACGCCAGTTATCCTTTTTTTTGCTACCTATAACAGTACTATTCACTATTCTTGCAATCTTTTGATTAATTGTAGAGAACATGACAACGCAGCAGAGAATTATCCTTATTTTACTAGCATCCATCAACTTCACGCATATACTCGATTTTATGGTCATGATGCCGTTAGGCAATCAGCTAATGCCGTATTTTAATATTACGCCTCAAGCATTTAGTGTAATTGTTGCAGCTTATAGTATCAGTGCATTTGTAAGTGGATTAATAGCCATTTTTTTTGTAGATCGTTTCGATAGAAAATCAATTCTATTGTTTGGTTATATTGGTTTTGTTATTGGTACGGCTTTGTGTGCTTTAGCACCAACAGCGTTTTTACTTTTATTGGCACGTATTGTAGCAGGATTGTTTGGCGGAATAATTGGTGCTCAAGTATTAAGTATTATTTCAGATGCCTTCGATTATGAAAAAAGAGCTCAAGCAATGGGCTATTTGTTTTCAGCCTTTTCAGTAGCTTCTGTAGTAGGTGTGCCATTAAGTTTATACTTAGCACAGGCAATAACATGGCATGCTCCCTTTTATATAATAGCAGGTGTAGGTGCAGCTATAGTTCCATTAATTATGCGGTATTTACAACCCATGACAAGTCATATTGCTCAAAATGCAGTTCGTGAAAAACCTTTACAAATACTCAAAAATATATTAGCTAGTAAAGTTAATTTTACTGCCTTTTCTTTATCAGGTGTTTTAATGTTTGGTCATTTTTTAATCATTCCATTTTTAAATCCTTATATGGAATTGAATGTTGGCTTTAACGAGTGGCAACGAAACCTAGTATATATTGTAGGTGGAGTGGCAACAATGGTTTCAGCCCCTTTGGTAGGCAAACTTGCCGATAAATATGGCAAGCATTCCATCTTTACTATTTTTGCTATTTTAAGTCTTATTCCAATAGTGCTTATTACCAATATGCCTGCAATTAAATACTATTATGTTTTAGCAGCAACAGGCTGTTGGTTTGTATTAAGTACTGGTAGAAATATTCCTGCACAAACCATTATAAGCAATGTGGTGCCGCCACAATATAGAGGCAGTTTTCAAAGCTTTAATAGCTGTATTTCTCAAGCATTTGTTGGGTTAGCAACCATAGTTTCAGGAGTTGTTGTATCTACTGCACCAAATGGTAAATTGGTCAATTATAATTTGGTAGGTTATATTAGTATTGTGGTAGTTGTTGCAGCTATTTTTGTGGCTAAACAATTACCCAAACAAATTGCAAAAGCCGATGCTAAAGCAGCTACTGAAGCATAATTTTTTTTGTAACCAGCTATCAATCACTATTCAGCCGCCGTTGCGTCGCACACTTGTACGGTTGATGCTTTATGCAACATTTATTCTAATGGTAGTCTAAATACAGGATAACGCAAATGCACAGGCTCATAATACGGTGAGTTTTTATATACAAATTCTAATTGTGCACTAGCATTAGCGGCAAAGGCACTATCCTTATTTTTCTTAGCTATCAATGTGGTTTTTAATGCTGCATTATTTTCTAGAAACTTAGCAGCTACATCTTCCCATCTATAATCGCTATAGCCTTCTTTTTGTTGTAAAATGGCATCAAAAAAATTCCAAGCAAAATAGCCATCATCACTTGTTGGCTCAAGTGTTTCAACTAAAAATCTATCTGCCTTTTGGCCCATAAAAACCACTACATCACCTTTTAAAAAACGAATAGTTTGGTTTTGTTTTTTTACACTTACATCATAATGTTTATAATGTTTTTCGTAGGGTTTTGTAAATGTTTTATAGCTATCAATTAAATATGCTTCAACAAGTATATTGGTGTCTTTTTGTAGTGTTTGCAATTGCACATTATTCAACTTCAAACGTTCAATAATTTCATGCCATCCTTGTGGAATAATGTATGCCTTTGGCTTTGCAACAAGTTTATCTTCTTTAAAATAATTATACAATCTTACTTGTTGTGTAAACGGTTTTTCATGATTATAGAACAATCTATTCATGCCTGTTACAGCACTCTTTTTCTGTTCTGCTGCATATCCATTAAATTCAATTTCATCATACTTTGTAGAATCTACCACAAATTGTAAAGCAAACTGTTTTTGAGTCTTTATAGCTTCTATAGTAGCTGCTCTTTTTGCTTTAATTTCTTTAGCATAAATGCCTGCTTGTTCAATCATAGATTGCATTAAAGCATAAGTGCTTTTAACCCTATCTGCAAATGGTTTTAGCATATGTGTTTCTGGTAAAAAACCCATAGTTCCAAATAAAGCAGTATAACCACTACTATATCTAGGTGAATCATAAAATGCTATCCAGCCCTTATTAGGATTTGCATTTTCAAAATTTACATAAGGACACATTTTCCAGTTTTTTTGTGCCATTGATTTGTAGATAGCTGGTTCAAAAGTTGTATGTAAAAAATTGCCAATTGGGCCACCTAACTTACTTTGTTGTGTGGTAAGCAAAGTCATGGTATGTTGATAATCTGCACCATCACTCACATGATTATCAATAAAAATATCTGGTTCAAAAAAATGATAGATACGTGCAAATTCTTTCGATTCTCTACTGTCGTTTTTAATAAAGTCTCTGTTCAGATCTAAGTTTTGAGCATTGCCTCTAAATCCGTAAGCAATAGGCCCATCTTGATTTACTCTTGAAAAACTATTTCTATTTAAGCAACCACCAATATTATAAACGGGTATTATTACCAATACTACTTGTTGAGGCAATTGTATCTTTTTTAAAGCAATATCTCTTACTAATAACATACTGGCATCAATGCCATCTGGCTCTCCAGGATGAATGCCATTATTTACCAATATTACCACTTTGCCTTCCTTTTTCCATTTAGTAGGTTCTATGCTTTTATCATTACTTACCACCACTACTTGTAAGGGATAGCCAGCATCGGTTTTCCCAAATGTTTTTATTTGTATGTTATTATACACTTTACTTACATCTGTATAAAATTCAATACACTCTTCATATGTGGCCGTAGCTTGCTCTTTGCTTTTTTCAAATACCGTTAAAGGCTTTTGTGCATAAGATATTTGTATGAATAGTAGTAGTACAACGGTGATAGTTTTTTGCATCTCTATTTTAATTATTTTTAATCGAAAATCAACAAATGCTTTCATGCTTTTACGCAAACGAATATTGTTAATTGAAGATGAGCCAAAGTTAAGTCAAGTAATTCAAGAAGAGTTAGAAAGAAAAGGGTATGTTACAGATGCTTCTTATAATGGCGAAACTGCTTTACAATTATTTCTAAAACAATCGTATTCGTTAGTATTACTAGATATTAATTTGCCCGATAAAAATGGATTTACTTTATGTAAAGAATTTAGAGAAACCAATAAGCAAGTGCCAATTATTATGCTTACTGCATTAGGTGATTTTGCTGATAAAATGGACGCCTTTAATTTAGGTGCAGACGATTATATTACTAAGCCTTTTCATTTTGATGAATTATTTGCAAGAATCAATGTATTCTTAAAACGTTCTGAAAAGACAAAAGAGTCTACCGAAATTATTGAAGTAGAAGATTTAGTAGTAAACCTTACTGAAAAATCTGTAACAAGAAATAACCAGCCAATATCGTTAACCTTAAAGGAATTTTTGTTAATCACATTGCTTTGTAAAAACCGTGGTAGAATTGTTTCAAAACAAGAAATTCTTGAAAAAGTATGGGATTTAAAAACCGAAACAGGCAACAATAGTATTGAGGTTTATATTAGCTTTTTACGAAACAAAATAGATAAGCCATTTAGTGTAAAGCTCATTCATACAAAACCTGGCTTTGGCTATTTTGTAAAGTAAGTAATTATGAATATTAAACTTCGTTTTGCATTATTATTTACCCTGTTTGCTGCAGTTATTTTATTTATAGCTTCTGCAATTATTTTTCTACTATATAAAAACTATCGATACGATGATTTTTATAATCGTGTAAAAAATCAAGTAGTTAGTTTGCATGATACTTATGAAAGGTTGCATGAAACTACTCTCATAGAAAATCTATTAAAATTTGAACATAAGAGTGTGTTGCCTCAAGAACATAAGCTTATTATTAATGACTCTGGGGTGTTGTTACACAGCTACCCTAAAACGGCAAGTTTTAATTACAATCAAAATCTTCTATTTCAAATTAAAAGCAGTGAGAGTTTTAGATTTATTCATAACGATAAACAAGCGATAGGTAAGTTTTTTCCGAAAACAAAATTGTATGTAATAGTTGCAGCATTCGATTCTACTGGATTAAGAAAAGAAAGAAATTTATTATATATTATTTCATTCGTTTATATAGGTGCTTTAATCATCACTGCTTTTTTTGCTTTTTTATTCGTTCAACAAGCATTTAAACCCCTTGTTAAATTAAGCAAGCAAATGCAACGTACAACTGCATTAAACATGACAGAAAGGGTAGATGAAGCCAAAGCTTCTGATGAGGTTCAGCAAATTGCTAAGAACTTTAATGCCATGTTAGATCGGTTAAATATTGCATTCGAAAATCAGAAAAGTTTTGTGCAACATGCTTCACATGAACTTAGAACTCCCTTAGCAACCATGTTATCTCAAACAGAAGCAGCAATTGGTAGAGATTTATCAGTTGCAGAATATCAAAAAGTATTACAATCTTTAAAAGAAGAACAGAATAAGTTAATTGAATTGGCAAATTCTTTATTACTCTTATCTCAGTATGAAAAAATTACTTATTCTAATCAATGGTTAGTGTTAAGAGTAGATGAATTATTATATGAAACGATAGCTTCTTGTAATACTAATTTTCCGGAAATAAAAATTGAAATGGTGTTTGAAAATACACCTTTTGAAGAAAAAGAATTATTTGTAAAAGGAAATGATGAATTATTAAGGGCAGCATTTACCAACTTAATTAAAAATGCATATTACTACTCAACCAATAAAACAGTATTTATTTCAATAAACTCGTTAAATGGGCTGCAAATTAGTTTTATTAATACAGGCAAACAGTTATCAGATGAAGAAGTTCGAAAAATGCTGGTGCCTTTTTTTAGAGGTAAAAATGCTGCTTTTGTAAAAGGGTTTGGTGTAGGATTATCTATTATTCATAAAATTGTAGACATTCATAACGGAAAACTTGCATACGAAAAAAAGGGAGATGATACTAATGTGTTTACAGTTTCTTTTCCTTTATTTCAAAACGAAGAATTAATTCCATAACAAAAAAACCGATTAAAGTGAATTAATCGGTTTTAAAATATGATTTAGGCAAAATTAATTAAGCTAAAGTGTTAGCTTTCTTTGCTAACTTACTTTTTAAATTAGCAGCTTTATTCTTGTGAATAATTCCACGCTTTGCTAATTTATCAATCATTGATACAACTGAAGGTAACTTATCAGAAAAAGCAGCTGGTTCAGTAAGTGTTTTTAAATCACGTACAGCATTACGGGTTGTTTTTCCATAATAACGGTTACGATCTCTACGTTTAAGCGCTTGCCTTGTATCTTTTTTGGTAGCTTTATGATTTGCCATTTTCTACAAATTTTTTCGGACGGCAAAAGTAAGGGTATTATTTTAAAAATTGAAATTTGAAGCTATTTTTTTCTTGTAAAGTTTTTTCCGGTTGTTTTTTTGGTTGTAAAAAAGTTTTTTTCAAGGGCAAATTCACTGATTAATATCACATCAAATACACGATATTTGCCAACCATAACCTAAATCGTAGATTAAATTAGAACAATGAAGGATTTTTCGTACATCACCAACTCCCATCCATCGTTTATAGAAAATTTATATAACGAATTTGTAAAAGACCCAAATGCAGTTGATTTTGAATTGAGAAAGTTTTTTGAAGGGTTCGATTTTGCAGTTACTAATGGTGCTGCATCAGCATCAAATACCATTTCTGATGCCAAAGGCGATATAGATTGGATGAAGGAGATAAGGGCGTACCGATTAATTTTAGGATACAGGAACAAAGGGCATTTAATTGCCAAAACCAACCCTATTCGTGAAAGAAAAGATAGAGGTGCAAACTTAGATTTGTCTTTTTTTGGTTTGTCTGATAACGATTTAGATACCACATTTCAAGTGGGTAATTTAGTAGGGTTAGGTGCAACTTCTCTACGTAACATTTTGCAACACCTTCAAAAAGCATATGCCAGTCATGTTGGTATAGAGTTTAAATATATAAGCGATCAAAAGAAAATTGATTGGATTACCAATGAAATGGAGAAAAACTTTGCTCAACCTTTACCGCTCTCAAAAAAGAGAAGAGTGTTAGAAAAGTTGAACCAAGGTGTCATGTTCGAAAAATTTTTACACACAAAATATATTGGACAAAAACGTTTTTCTTTAGAAGGTGGAGAATCTACTATTGCTGCTTTAGACGAAATTATTACAACTGCTGCCAACTTTGATGTACAAGAAGTGGTAATTGGAATGGCTCATAGAGGAAGATTGAATGTTTTAGCCAATATTTTAGGTAAAACTTACGAGCAAATTTTTAGTGAGTTTGAAGGAACTGCTGTTATGGATCAAACAATGGGTAGTGGTGATGTTAAATACCATATGGGTTATGGTAGTGTTGTTACAACGCCTGAAGATAAATCGATCCATCTAAAGTTAATGCCAAATCCTTCGCATTTGGAAGCCGTTGATCCTGTAGTAGTAGGTTTTGCAAGAGCAAAGGCTGATGTTTTATACGATAGTAATTTTGATAAGATATTACCTATTTTAATACATGGAGATGCTTCTGTAGCTGGTCAAGGTATTGTGTACGAAGTGTTACAAATGAGTAATTTGAAAGGTTATTACACTGGTGGAACCATTCATTATGTAATTAATAACCAAATAGGATTTACTACCGATTTTGAAGATGCAAGAACAGCAGATTATTGTACATCAGTTGCATCAATGGTGCAAGCACCTGTTTTTCATGTGAATGGTGATGATGCAGAAGCAGTTGTAAAAGTATCTGCCATTGCTGCTCGTTATCGTCAAGAGTTTAATAGCGATATTTTTATTGATATGGTTTGTTATCGCAAGCATGGGCATAATGAAGGTGATGATCCAAAATATACACAACCTAAACTGTATTCTCTAATTGATAAGCATGCAAATCCAAGAGAACAGTATGTAAAATATTTATTAGAAAATGGTGAGTCAGATGCTCAAGATTTAGCCAAAGAAATGGAGAAAAAATTCTGGGCCGATTTGCAAGAACGTTTAGACGATGTAAAGCAAAATCCTTTACCATATCATTATCAACAACCGGAGTTGGTATGGAAAAGTATGCAAAAAGCTACTGCTGAAGATTTTGATAGTTCGCCAAGTACCGCTATTTCAGAAGAAACTGCTCAATTACTTTTTAACGGATTAATGAAATGGCCAGATACTATTAAGCCATTGAAGAAAGTAGAAAAATTAATTCAAGAAAAAATCAAGTTACTAGAAGCTGAACAAAAAATAGATTGGGCAACCGGTGAATTAATGGCTTACGGTGCTACTTTGTTAGATGGTCATATTGTTAGAATGAGCGGTCAAGATGTACAAAGAGGAACTTTTAGTCATAGACATGCTGTAATTCGTGATGAAGAAACCAATAAAGGTTACAATAGATTAAACCATTTTAAAGAAGATACACAAGCTAAATTTAGAATATACAATTCATTATTAAGTGAATATGGTGTTTTAGGTTTTGAATATGGTTATGCAATGGCAAACCCAAATGCATTGGTAATTTGGGAAGCTCAATTTGGTGATTTTTGTAATGGTGCACAAACAATGATTGACCAATTTATTGCAGCTGGTGAACAAAAATGGCAACGCCAAAATGGTGTAGTTATGTTATTGCCACATGGTTATGAAGGTCAAGGTCCAGAACATAGTAGTGCAAGAATGGAGCGTTTTTTACAAATGTGTGCTGAACTAAACATGATTATTACTAACGTAACAACAGCAGCCAATTTATTCCATTTATTACGTAGACAACTATCTTGGAATTTTAGAAAGCCATTAATTAACTTTTCTCCAAAAGCCAACTTACGTAATCCAGGAACATATAGTGCTGTAAGTGAATTTACCAATGGTGGTTTTAAAGAAGTAATTGACGATGCTTTTGCAACGGATGCAAGCATTGTGAAAAAAGTACTTTTCTGTACAGGTAAAATATATTTTGAATTAGCTGACAGACAAAAGAAAGAAAACAGAACCGATGTAGCTATCATTCGTTTAGAGCAGCTATATCCTTTACCACATAAACAATTAGATGCATTGTATAAAAAATATGGTAAAGCAATGTGGTTTTGGGTGCAAGAAGAACCATTAAATATGGGTGCAGCTTCATTCTTACAAATGAATTTAAAGAGCATTAATTTTGGTGTAATTAGTAGACATGCGAGTGCTGCAACTGCTACTGGTTATGCTAAAGTGCATGCACAAGAACAATTAGAAATTATTGATACAGCATTCAGTATTTAATTGTTAGGATGATGAATGAAGTATCTAATTGGAGATTCTTTGTTCCTCTGAATGACAAAGCTGAATAAGGTTATAACCGTACAAGTGAGTGACACAACAGATGTTGAATAAAGAACAAACTGCTGGTTAAAAAATATAATTACGAAATAGATTTTTTATGACTGATATTAAAGTGCCTTCAGTAGGCGAATCGATAAGTGAAGTTACCTTGTTGAAATGGACGAAAAAAGATGGTTCTTATGTAGAACGTGATGAGGTAATTGCTGAACTAGAAAGTGAGAAAGCTACTTTTGAAGTAAACGCAGAAAAAGCGGGTACTTTAAAACATTTGGCTGCAGAAGGCGATACCATTTTAATTGGTTCGTTATTAGCACAAATTGATGAAACGGCTGTAAAATCTGAATCTGCTGCTGCAACAGATGCTGCTCCTGCAGCAGAAAAAGAAGTGGCAAAACCTATTGCTGCTGCTCCTCAAGCACCTGTTACTAGCGTTCCTAACGATGTTAAAGCTACACCTGTTGCATCGGCAATAATTGCAGATAAAAAAGTAGATGCTACCTCAATTACTCCTAGTGGTTTTGGCGGCAAAATTTTGAAAAATGATGTATTAGATGCATTGGCTAACCCTGGTAAAAAAGCATTTGCAGGAGCAGAATTATTTAGCAGAAATGTTCGTGTAGAAAAAATGAGCAACTTACGTAAAACCATTAGTCGTAGGTTGGTTGAAGCAAAGAATACTACTGCTATGCTTACCACATTCAACGAAGTAGATATGTCTGCTATTATGAATGTGCGTAAACAGTATAAAGATAAGTTTAAAGAAAGCCATGGTGTAAACTTAGGTTTCATGAGCTTTTTTGCAAAAGCTTGTGCTATTGCTTTAAGCGAATGGCCTGCTGTAAATGCTTATGTTGATGGTGATAGCTTACAATATCATGATTATGCCGATATTAGTATTGCTGTAAGTACACCAAGAGGTTTAACAGTGCCTGTAATAAGAAATGTTGAAAGCTTAAGCATGGCTGAAATTGAAAAACAAGTAATTGTTTTGGCTACAAAAGCTAGAGACAGCAAGTTAACTTCAGAAGATTTACAAGGGGGTACTTTTACCATTACAAACGGTGGCGTTTTTGGTAGTTTAATGAGTACACCAATTATCAATATTCCACAAAGTGCTATTTTGGGTATGCACAAAATTCAAGATAGAGCAATGGTAATTGATGGAAAAGTAGAAGTTAGACCAATGATGTATTTGGCTTTAAGTTACGATCATAGAGTAATTGACGGTAGAGAAAGCGTTGGATTTTTAGTGAGAGTAAAAGAATTATTAGAGTCGCCTCAATTATTATTAATTGGTAAAGACCCTGTAAAAACTTTATTAGAATTATAAACCTAATCATTTTGTTTTTAAAAGGCTATTGCTTATGGGTAATAGCCTTTTTTATTGTTATAAAAATTTATGAGTCGCTTCTATTCGTATTTAAACACATCTCTTAAAATTATTCAAGATTATCAAGCAGCAATACCTTTGGCTGCTTGGTTAAAAAACTATTACAAAAATCAAAAGCAAATAGGTAGTAACGATAGAAAACAAATTAACCAGCTTGTTTATAATTATTACAGAGTTTATCATGCCTTTAAGCATAAACCCATTGAAGAGCAAATATTAATGGGCATTTTTTTGTGTAACCAAACACCACATCCCTTATTAGCAAATCATTTTCCGCATTTACAAGCAGCAATTGAATTGCCTTTAGCCAACAAGTTGGCTTTATTGGAATTAGAAGATAGTGACCATTTTTTTCCGTTAGTAAAGCATTTAAGTAAATCAATCCATTCAAAAGCGTTTGCTCAGGCTCATTTAATTCAGCCAGATCTTTTTATAAGAATTCGGAAACAAAAACAACAGAAAATACAACAGCTATTTCAGCAACAACAAATAGCATTTACACAAATAACCGATACTTGTTTTGCTTTGCCGAATGCTACCAAAATTGATACTATTCTTGAGTTAAATAAAGATGTAGTAGTGCAAGATTATGCATCGCAACAAGTTGGTGAATTTATAAAAATGATTCCTGTACATACACAAAAACCAATTCATGTTTGGGATTGTTGTGCAGCAAGTGGAGGAAAATCAATTTTAGTAAAAGATATTTTACTAAATATCAAACTTACGGTTAGCGATGTTAGACAATCTATTTTACATAATTTACAAATAAGGTTTCAACAAGCTGGTATAAACTATCATTATGCATTTGTAGCCAATCTTGAAAATCCTTTACAGCAAAGCATTACACCATTTCAATTTATTATTTGTGATGCACCATGTACAGGTAGTGGAACTTGGGGAAGAACCCCAGAACAGCTCTATTTTTTTAAAAAAAATAGTATTGATAGTTATGCAACATTGCAAAAGAAAATTGTAAAAAATGTTTTGCCACATCTTGCTGCTAATGGATACTTTTTGTTTATCACTTGTTCGGTTTTTGAAGCAGAAAATGAGGCTATATCAACATACATTCAACAGCAGTTTCCATATTTGCAATTCATAAAAGAGCAAACCATTATTGGTTACACAAAAAAAGCGGATACCATGTATGCCGCTTTATTCCAGTCCACAAAAAGTGATGGTTAAAATTGATTTTTCCACATCATACTTTCTATAGGCTTATTGGGTTGACCACTATATTTTGCGTTTTTCTTTTGATTATATTTTACTTCAATTTCTCCATCAACAGGAAAATAAATCAGTTGTCCAATAGGCATACCAGCATAAACTCTAACAGGTTGTTTACAAGAAATTTCTAAAGTCCAGTTACCACAAAAACCCACATCGCCTTTTCCTGCAGTGGCATGAATGTCAATACCCAAACGGCCTGTGCTAGATTTACCTTCTAAAAAAGGCACATGAGCATGTGTTTCAGTGTATTCTTCTGTTACGCCTAAATAAAAAGCGTTTGGCAACAACACAAAGCCTTCTTCTGGAATTTCAAAATACTCAATTTTATTGTGCTTTTTAGCATCTAATTCAGCATCTAAGTAGGTTGCAAGCCATTTTCCCAAATGCACATCGTAGCTATTGCTACCCAAACATTCTCTTATATATGGTTCAATTTTTATAGAACCTACAGCCATTTCTTCCAAAATTCTTGTATCAGATAAAATCATTTTTTTTCATTTTGTAACCAGCTTCATGCTACAACTCAACTACAGTGGCGTCGCACTCTTGTACATTATAGCATTATGCAGCAAAGGTTTAGTTTCTCAATTGTTCTGTTAAACAAAACACCAAAATACAAAACAATAGCATTCAAAAATTCTACTTGCAAATAAAACCTATTTTACCAAGAAACCTGCAATTTTGCCTATGCCTTTGTACTATCATCAAACTATTAATACATCAACACAATTAGCTATCTGGAAAATTGAAGAGTCAGAATCTTTCTTTCTCGAAAAAGTGCCTTTACAGTCTACTATTACACATCCACACAAACGATTACAACATTTAGCAGGCAGATATTTATTACAATATTTATTTCCAGATTTTCCCATTCATGCCATTCAAATAGCCGATACCAGAAAACCATTTTTGCACAACGAACAATATCATTTTTCAATTTCACATTGTGGCAATTATGCAGCAGCCATAGTAAGCAGCCATCAAAGAGTAGGTGTTGATATAGAATTAGAGAGACCAGTAATTGCAAAGATTGCGTATAAATTTTTGCATGATACAGAACAACAAATGCTACAACCAAATAGTAGTAATTATTATACCCATTTAACCATTTTATGGAGTGCTAAAGAAGCCATATTCAAATGGTGGGGAAATGGTGAGGTAGATTTTAGCGAAATGATGCATATTCAACCCTTTGAGCCATCTAATAAAGGGTTATTACTAGGGTCATTTATCAAAAACAATGTAGCTACAAATTTCACTTTAGAATATCAACTTTTTAATGATTTATGTTTAGTTTGGCTAGCTACAGATGCTGCTTTAACTCATAACTAGCAGTTAATAGTATAGTAATTCCATTAACCAATATCAATTTATAAGCACCTATTTTATAAAAAGGTTAACAATATCCTCATTTTATTGTCATAAGTATAATGACAATGGCACTTACTTTCGCCGAATTGAAATAAAAGATTGTAATTATGTGTTTACATGTACGAATATTTTTCAGCATATTACTTATTGGGTGTGCATCTCAAGCTCAAACTGTAAAGTACACAATTAACGGAACGGTTAGAGACAAAGAAAATGGTGAAACATTAATAGGTGCCAATATTCAATTAGTTGGTCAAACAGGTTTAGGAGCTATTTCAAATGCTTATGGATTTTATTCTGTTAATGCTACAGCTGGCACTTATCAACTTGTGGCAAGTTTTACAGGATATAAGTCAGATACCATTACTATACAATTAACCAGCAATTTGCAGCAGCAAATTTATCTACAAAAGCAAGGTGCATTAATGAATGAAGTAACTGTTGTTAGTCGTAAAAAAAGTGATAATGTTACCAAACCAATTATGGGAGTTCAAAAATTATCTATTGATGAAATTAAAAATGTACCCGTTTTGTTTGGTGAAAAAGATATTTTAAAAACCATACAATTATTGCCAGGTATAAAATCGGCAGGAGAAGGAAATAGTGGGTTTTATGTAAGAGGTGGTGGTGCTGACCAAAATCTGGTTTTATTAGATGAAGCAACCGTATACAATGCATCGCACTTATTGGGCTTTTTTTCTACATTTAATTCAGATGCAATTAAAGATGTTACTGTTTTTAAAGGGGGTATGCCTGCTGAATATGGGGGTAGATTATCTTCTGTTGTAGACATAAAAATGAACGATGGAAACAATAAACAATTTGGCGTTAGTGGTGGTTTAGGTTTAATTGCTTCTCGTATAAATGTTGAGGGACCAATTGTAAAAGAGAAAGGTTCATTTACTGTAAGTGCTAGAAGAACTTATGCCGATATGTTTTTAAAATTGTCTAAAGATTCTTCGTTAAATAATAATACACTCTATTTCTACGATGTTAATGCAAAAGCAAACTATAAAATCAATAACAAAAATCGCTTGTATTTATCACTTTATGCTGGTAGAGATAATTTTGGTTTTGGTTCTACTTTTGGCATTGATTATGGCAACATAACAAGTACTTTACGTTGGAATCATGTATTTAATACTCGCCTTTTTTCTAATACTTCACTTATTTATTCAAACTACAGTTATAAAATAAAAATTAATTCAGGTAATAACGATATTTTAATTACTTCAAAAATTAGAGATATTAATTTAAAACAAGATTTTCAATACTTCATTAATGCCAATCATCGCTTCAATTTTGGTGTAAATATTATTCATCATAATATTATTCCTGGTGTGGTTACAGCTTCAGCAGCATCTAGTTTTAATAATCTAGAATTGCAGAAGAAATATAGTTTAGAAAGTGCTGCATATGCATCTCATGAGTGGAG